>JAEZGQ010000039.1 GCA_023416895.1 Bacillota bacterium
GTACAGCGAGGCAACTTGCACACGGATTTCGGCTTGAACTTTGCGGGAGGTTCCGAATATGAAACGGGTTTCAAAGAAGGCGTTTTGTTTGACGTTCGCGCTGTTGCTGCTTCTCACGCTTGTGCCCGCCGCCGCGCTGGCGGAGCCTTTGGGCGACATCGCGCAGGCAAATCTCGTAAAAATCACCTCCGCCGAGGCGTTTCAGAAGGGAACGCTTGAAAACCTTGTTGCGGACGAAACGGTTGGCGACGGCGCGCTACGACTAAGCGAGGGTGCTTCCGAGGGTACTTATGCTTCCGAAGAAATCGAAATGCCGGCCTTTGAGTACCTTGTCGCAAGCTGGAATGCGGATACCCCGCAGGGCACGTATGTAGAAATTTTAGTCCGTGCGTATGTGGAGAAAAAGAATGCGTGGTCAGGCTGGCTTTCGTGGGGCAAGTGGAGCCCTTATATCGAGCGCGCCAGTACGAACGATGAGGATGCGCTTGCGATGGTGGATGTGGATACCTTTACAGTGTTAGGCACAAGTGGCGAAACGGCAAGCCGCTTTCAGTTCAAAGCGGTGCTTGCAAGCTCCAAAGCGGGTGTAAGCCCGGTGCTTCGGCAGCTTGCCGCGAGTGTAAAGAATACGCTCAAGGATCAAGCGGTTCCTGTTTATCATCAGGGGATAGCGCTCCCCGAAAAGGTGCTTTTGGATACGCCCGCTTACTCGCAGATGGTGCGCGACCGGACGATTGCGGATTCCATTTGCAGCCCTACCACCATGACCATGCTTTTGAATGACCGTGGGGAAGACCTTTTTCCGGAAGAGGTGGCGCTCAACGAGTACGATTTTGAATACGAGGGCTTTGGCAACTGGAGCTACACCGTTGCCGCGGCGGGTATGTACGGCTACGATGCGTATTGCATGTATGCGGATTTTGACTTTTTGCGGGAGCAGCTTGCACAAGGCTATTCCGTTGGCATCAGCGTAAAGTACAGCAATCAGGAAAACGGAAGCAACCCTTATCTTGAAAATGGAGCCATCGCAAGTACAAGCGGTCACCTTATTTCCATCGTCGGGTATGAAACAATCGACGGGATCGAATATTTTTACAGCAACGATTCCGCCGCAGGCAGCGATAGCGCGAGCGTGCTTCGCAAATATAAGGAAGAGCAGCTCGATTACGCGTGGAGCAACCGCCTCGCGTACGTTGTTGGCGACAAGGAGGCCGGCGCGGGCTTTGCGGCGCCAAAACGCGTGGAGGCTGAACTGAGAAGCGTGGAAGGGGGCATAAACGAATACGCGCTTTTTGAAAAAGGAACCCCGGTTGGGCTTTCCGCAAATTTCTTAAGCGGCAAGCTTCGGTCGCTCGGCAACGGCACAATTTTCGTGCTTCGGGACGACGAAACCACCTTGCCGGTGTTCAATGACGTAACCGTTTGTACCACCGCCAATTTGCCGCTCGATTATCCCGTGAAGATGAGTGAAAACGGCAACCTCATCCTCGATCCCGCAAAGGTACTTGCGGACGACCCCGTGGGAACGCAGGCGAAACTTACCGTTTACGTGGTAACAAACAACGGCATTACCTACGTTGCGCCACTAACCCTCAAAAAAACCTCCACGGAGCCGCAAGCGGCAGCGGGTGCGCAGAAAAGCGGCGGGGCTGCGAAAAGTGCAGGCGTAGCGCCATACGCCGCGGCCGCCGTTTTCGTGCTTGCTGCGGGAGCCGTGTTGTTGGTTTTGACGCGGCGGAGAAGGAAAAAGTAGGCTTCGTATAAGAGCCGGAGGAAAATAAGGAGGAGCCCCGTTTCCGGAGCTCCTTTTTGCATTTGCTACATATGAGCGGGAAGCTTTACACATACTCCCGAAACCAAACGAGAATGTACTGGATGCTCAAAAGAAGCTGCAAGCTGAAAAGCCCGTAGCATACGTTTCTACGCACCTTATCCTTGCGGCGCTTGAAGATGCCCGCGCCGAGAAGCGGCACAAGCGGAATGATGCCCGCGCAAAAAACAAACGCTGCAGTTCTCATACACAACATCCTTTCAGTCGTGGAGGATTAGGGATTTTGCGCCGTTGCGCCATAGAAAATCTATATATATGGTATCATTTTGTTTTTTGATCGGGCAATCGTAAACGACTGGAAGCGTAACCAAAAAAAGTTCGCTCATTTGTTCACCTTTTCTTTGTAATTTTGGCGGACTGTGGTATAATCGTACAGTACGAAGAAAAAGGAGAAACACGATGGTCAAGCATATCGTATGCCACAAATATACCTCCAAAGAAGAGGCTGAAAAAATCGCCCCAATGCTTATGGGGCTTGTCGGCAAGGTGCCGTCGCTTCGTTCCATGCAAGCGGGCGCGGACTTCCTTGGGAGCAAACGTTCTTTTCACCTTGCACTCGTCGCGGAGTTTGACAGCCGCGAGGGTTTGAAGGAGTATCAAAACCATCCCGAGCATGTGAAGGTCAGAAACTACATTCACACCGTGCTGGAGGAATCCGTTTCGGTGGACTTTGAGCTGTAAACCGGAGCCGTTATGAACGAATTTAAGGTCGTATCCCCTTTTGAGCCGCAGGGCGACCAGCCTGCTGCCATCGAAAAGCTTGCCAAGGGTGTGCTCGACGGCGAGAAGCTGCAGGTGCTTCTCGGCGTTACCGGCAGCGGAAAAACCTTTACGATGGCGAAGGTGATTGAGCGCGTACAGCGCCCTACGCTGGTAATTGCGCACAACAAAACGCTTGCCGCGCAGCTTTGCTCGGAATTCAAGGAGTTCTTCCCCGACAGCGCAGTGGAGTATTTCGTTTCCTACTACGACTATTACCAGCCGGAGGCGTACATCGCCGCGTCCGATACCTACATCGAAAAGGCCGCAACCATCAACGACGAAATCGATAAGCTTCGCCACAGCGCCACATGTGCGCTCAACGAGCGGCGCGACGTGATCATCGTGGCGTCGGTTTCGTGTATTTACGCGCTGGGCGACCCGGAGGAATATTTAAGGCTGAGCATTTCCTTGCGCAAGGGAATGTGCATTGAGCGCGACGCTGTGATGAAGCGCCTGGTGGACATTCAGTATCAGCGCAACGAAATGGAATTTGCGCGCGGCACGTTTCGCGCCAAGGGCGACGTTTTGGAGATTTTCCCCATGAACTGGTCGGACAAGGCGCTTCGCGTGGAGTTTTTCGGGGATGAGATCGAGCGCATCAGCGAAATCAACATCGTCACGGGCGAAATCCTTCTCACGCGTTTGCACGTTGCCATTTTTCCCGCGTCGCATTATGCCACGGGGCGTGAAAAGCTTGTGGGCGCATTCGGGCAGATCGAGGACGACCTTCGAAACCGCATCCGCGAATTTAAGGATTCCGACAGGCTGCTAGAGGCGCAGCGCATCGAGCAGCGCACCACCTACGACATGGAGATGATGCGCGAAATCGGCTACTGCCAGGGCATCGAAAACTATTCGCGCTATTTTGACGGGCGCACGCCGGGCATGCCGCCGTTTACGCTGCTCGACTATTTCCCCAAGGACTTTTTGATGATCATCGACGAATCGCATGTAACGATTCCGCAAATACGCGGTATGTACCACGGCGATTTCTCGCGCAAGCAAAGCCTTGTGGAATACGGCTTCCGCCTGCCGAGTGCTTACGACAACCGTCCCTTGAAATTCGACGAATTTGTGAAACGCTATAACCAGCTCATCTGTGTGAGCGCGACCCCCGCCGATTATGAGCTTTCGCTCGCGTCGGGCGTGGCGGAACAAATCATTCGCCCGACGGGACTTGTGGACCCGGAAATCAGCGTGCGTCCCGTGAAGGGGCAGGTGGATGACCTTCTTGGCGAAATCAAAGCGGTTACCGCAAAAGGCATGCGCACGCTTGTGACCACGCTCACCAAGCGCATGGCGGAAACCCTTACCGAATACCTCGACGGCATGGGCGTGCGCGTGCGCTACATGCACTCCGACATCGAAACCATTGAGCGCATGGAGATCATCCGCGATTTGCGCTTGGGTGAATTTGACGTGCTTGTTGGCATCAACCTTTTGCGCGAAGGCCTCGACCTTCCGGAGGTGGGGCTTGTTGCCATTCTCGACGCCGACAAGGAAGGCTTTTTGCGCTCGGCGACTTCGCTTGTGCAAACGGTGGGCCGCGCGGCGCGAAACGTGGAGGGGCGCGTCATCATGTATGCCGATGAAATGACCGACTCCATGCGCGTGGCCATACAGGAAACCTCCCGCCGCCGTGAAAGGCAGGTGGCCTATAACACGGAGCACGGCATCACGCCGCGAAGCGTCAAAAAAGAGGTGCGCAACATCCTCGAGATTAGCGCCAAGGGAAACGCGGGCGCGGAAGGCATGAGCGAAGAAGCGCGGCAGGCGCGCATTGAGGTGGTGCGCGCGCAGATGCGCGCAGCAGCCGCGGAGCTTGAGTTTGAAGCTGCCGCAAAGCTTCGCGACGAGCTTTTGGCGCTTACCGGAGAGGCTGAAAAGGGTGCGCAAAAGCGCATTGCGCCGGGTATGCCAGGCAGCAAAAAGCCTACGCGTGAGCGTACGAGGAAATAGCAAGAGGCGGCTTCTCGCGAAAAAGCCGCCCGCATTGTTTTGTAAACTGCGCGCCGCTACGCGGCGCGGGATCATTTTGGAGCAACGGAGCAACTATGAAGGACAGCATCGTTATCAAAGGTGCGCGCGAGCACAACCTCAAGAACATCGATCTTGAATTGCCGCGCAACAAACTCATCGTATTCACCGGACTGTCGGGTTCCGGAAAATCGTCTTTGGCGTTTGATACCATTTACGCCGAGGGGCAGCGAAGGTATGTGGAGTCGCTCTCCTCGTATGCGCGCATGTTTTTGGGGCAAATGGAAAAGCCTGAGGTCGATTACATCGAGGGCCTTTCTCCCGCCATTTCCATCGACCAAAAAAGCACCTCCAACAACCCGCGCTCCACGGTGGGCACGGTTACGGAGATTCATGATTATTTCAGGCTTATGTACGCCCGCATGGGCACGCCGCATTGCCCGGATTGCGGCAGGGTAATCTCGCGCCAAAGCGTGGATCAGGTGGTGGATCAGATCAAAGCGCTTGGCGAAGGCACCCGCATTCAGGTGATTGCACCCGCCGTGCGCGCGAGAAAAGGCGAACACCAGAAGCTTTTCGACCAGATCAGGAAAGACGGCTATGTGCGCGTGCGCGTGGACGGTGTGATCTACGACATCAACGAGGTGCCCGCGCTCGACAAAAAGTACAAGCATACCATCGATGTTATTGTGGACAGGCTTGTCATCCGTGAAGGGTTTGAGAGCCGCTTAAGCGACTCATTGGAAACCGCGTTCGCGTTTGGCGAAGGGCTTGTAAAAATCGACGTCAACGGCGCGGAGGAGCTTACCTTTTCGCAAAATTATGCCTGCCCGGATTGCGGCGTGAGCATTGAAGAGTTAACGCCGCGCATGTTCTCCTTCAACAACCCATTCGGTGCATGCCCTACCTGCATGGGTCTTGGGATGATGCTCAAAATGGACGAGGGGATCATTGTCCCCAACCACTCGCTTTCGCTCGCGCAAGGCGCCATTTCCGTAACCGGCTGGCAAAGCGACTCGAAGGATACCATTGCCGCCATGTATTTTAACGCGCTTGCCGAGCGCTACGGTTTCTCGCTCGATACGCCGTGGAGCGAGCTGAGCGACACCGCAAAAAAAGTGGTACTTTATGGCACGGGCAACGAAAAGCTGCACATCGCCTACAACCGGGAGTTTGGCTCCGGCACGTTCGACGCGCCGTTTGAGGGCATCATCAACAACCTCGAGCGCCGCTACAAAGAAACCCAATCGGATTCCGCGAAGCAGGAGCTTGAAAGCTACATGTCAAGCATTCCCTGCCCGGACTGCGGCGGCAGACGCTTAAAAAGGGAAAGCCTTGCCGTGACCGTGGGCGGCATTTCCATTGCGGAGCTTAGCTCCATGACCGTGACGCGCGCGCGCGACTTTTTAAACGCAATCACCCTTTCGGAAAGCGAAAAGATCATTGCCGCGCAAATTTTAAAAGAGCTCAATTCCCGCCTTGGTTTTTTGACGGACGTGGGGCTTAACTACCTTACGCTTTCCCGCGCGGCCAATACGCTTTCGGGCGGCGAAGCCCAGCGCATAAGGCTTGCAACACAGATCGGCTCCGGCCTTGTGGGGGTTTTGTACATCCTCGACGAGCCGAGCATCGGCCTTCATCAGCGCGACAACGCGAAGCTTTTGAAAACCCTCAAAAACATGCGCGACCTTGGCAATACGCTGGTGGTCGTAGAGCATGACGAGGAAACCATTCGCGAGGCGGATTATGTGGTGGACATCGGCCCGGGTGCGGGCGAGCACGGCGGTAGGCTTGTGGCAAAAGGCACGCCCGATGAGATCATGGAAAACGAAAATTCCATAACGGGTCAGTTTTTGAGCGGCAAACGGAGCATTCCCGTCCCGAAGAGCCGGCGCAAGCCCGAAAAATGGCTCAAGGTGCGCGGCGCGCGCGCCAACAATTTGAAGCATGTGGATGTGGACATCCCCCTGGGCGTGTTCACCTGCGTCACAGGCGTTTCGGGCAGCGGCAAGTCGAGCCTCGTCAACGAGATCGTCCGCAAAACGCTTTTGCGCGACCTCAACCGCGCCAAGGTGCACATCGGCAATTATTACGATGCACTTGAGGGCATTGGCCAACTCGATAAGATCATCGACATCGACCAGTCGCCCATCGGGCGCACGCCGCGAAGTAACCCCGCTACCTACACAGGGCTTTTCGACCTCATCCGCGACGTTTTTGCCATGACGCCCGACGCCAAGGTGAGAGGTTTCTCCAACGGCCGCTTCAGCTTCAACACCAAGGGAGGGCGCTGCGAAACCTGCAAGGGCGACGGCATCATCAAAATCGAAATGCACTTCTTGCCGGATGTGTATGTGCCTTGCGAGGTCTGCAAGGGCAAGCGCTACAACCGCGAAACACTCGAGGTGCATTATAAGGGGAAAAGCATTTCCGACGTACTCGATATGACGGTAGAGGAAGCCTTAAGGTTTTTCGAGCCCATACCCCGCATCGCGCGCAAATTGCAAACGCTGTTTGATGTGGGGCTTGGCTATGTGCGGCTCGGACAGCCCTCCACAACGCTTTCGGGCGGCGAGGCGCAGCGTGTGAAGCTCGCCACGGAGCTTTCCCGCCGCGACACGGGAAAGACCCTCTATGTGCTCGACGAACCCACTACGGGCCTTCATGTGGCGGACGTGGAGAGGCTTTTAAAAATCCTTACGCGGCTCGTGGAAGGAGGAAGTTCTGTACTTGTGATCGAACATAATCTTGACGTAATCAAGACTTCCGATTATATAATAGATTTAGGACCCGAAGGCGGCGATATGGGAGGTACCATCGTCGGCTGCGGAACGCCCGAAGAGCTGGCACAAAACGAAAAGAGCTACACGGGCGCATATTTGAAGCGGCTCGTTTAACGGCCGCGGTTGGGGGACGCGATGGAACGGAACATGGAACGCTGGTACAATGCCGTGGGGCAGCGCTTTTCGGTGCGCAAATACCAAAGCGCGCCGTCCGAGGAGGATTTTCAATCTCTTCAGGAAGCTGCGGAGCTTTTGAGCGTGCGCGGCGTGCGCATCGTTTTGATGAAGAGCGATAAGTTCTTTGCGCCGTCTTTCTTCGGTGGCGCGCGCATTTCGGGTACCGACTGCCTGGCGGCGATCGTTTCCAGTGCGGAAGAACCCGAAACGGCGGGCTATCTCGGCGAGGCGTTCGCGCTCGAATGCGCGGCAATGGGATTAGGCAGCTGCTGGCTCGGCATGGCGCAGTTCAAACGCGCCGCGATGAAGGAGCTTACGCTCAACGAGGGCGAAAAGCTCATGATCGTGATGTCGTTTGGCGTTTCGGCGGAAAAGTACAGCGGCCGTCCTCGTAAAAACCTCGATAAGCTCACCGGCCTTACACAGGAGGAACTCATTGAACTGCCCGAGTGGCAGCAGCGCGCGCTCGAATGCGCGCGGCTTGCACCTTCGGCCATCAACGCGCAGCCGTGGGAGTTTTTGCCCGAGGAGAACGGCCTCGCCGTTTGCCGCATCTCCGAAAATTTCGGCTATGGCAGGATCGACTGCGGCATCGCCATGCTGCATGTGGAGCTTGGCGCCGCACATTGCGGCGTATCCGGTGAATGGGAAAAAACGGAAGAGGGCAACCTTTTTAAAGCGGCGGTTTGAAGTTTGTTTTGGCGCGGCGCGCCAACTTTACTTTTGAAAAGCGGCATTTTTGCCGCAAAATGTTTGAAGGAGGGTTTGTATGCAGTCCGAACGCGTATCTGAGGCGGTTATCCGCAGGCTTCCGCGCTATTACAGACATCTTTTGCAACTGAAGGCAGACGGGGTGGAGAGGATTTCATCGGGGAGTCTTGCGCAGCAAATGCGCCTGAATGCCTCGCAGGTACGGCAGGACTTCAACTGCTTCGGTGGCTTTGGACAGCAAGGCTACGGCTACAAAGTGGACGTTTTGCTGGCGGAAATCAAAGGCATCCTGTCGCTCAACGGCAAATACAAAGTCGTGATTGTGGGCGCAGGAAACATCGGTCAGGCGCTTGCGCATTTCGAAGGGTTTGAGAAAGACGGTTTCTCCGTGGTAGCGCTTTTCGACGTCGATGAAAAACTTGTGGGCCAGGAAATCAACGGCAAGCCCGTACTGCATGTGGACAAGCTCGATGCGTACATCCGCGAGAACGCCGCCGACATCGGTGTAATCGCTGCACGCCGCAGCGCCGCGCAGGAAATTGCCGACCGCATGGCACAGGCGGGCATTGGCGGTATTTGGAACTTCGCACCCGTGGATGTGGTAGCTTCGGTTCCCGTCGAACAAGTACATATGAGCGACAGTATTATCTGCCTTTCCTACAAAATGGCGCACAGGGATACGGCCGAGTAGGCACATTACGGCAGCTTTAAAAAGATTCAGTTATAATAAGCAACAAACAGGCCCGGCTCTAGGAAGGAGCCGGACCTGTTTTTTATATACCTTAAACAATGCCGTTGAGAAAAACATCCTATTCCAACCGGTAAAAGCCCATCCTCCCCTGCGGGTCGCACGCGTGGAGGATGGTAGGTGTTTCTGCCGTAAGGGTTAGCGTGTTTGTGGCGCGCGGTGAAAACGCGTAGGCAGCGGGCGAAAAAATGCATTCCGTTACACGCCCTACAGCAAGGTACGCAAGCGGTGCGCCGCCTTCGTAAACGAGCTTTTTTATGCCGCCTTCTTCCCTTACGGAAACTTTCGGCTCTTGCTCAAGCCGCATCGATTCGCGGTAACTCAAACGCATCTCATGGCTTTTTTCAAGAAACGACGCTGCGTTTCCGGCAACGAGAAGCCGTTTTCGAAAGGTTAAAAGCGAAAGCGGAGAGGCGTCGAGCGCAAGATAACTTCTGTTGAGCTTTGCGCACACGGCGGCGGTGGTGCCGCTTCCCGCAAACAAGTCCGCCACAAGGTCACCCTCGCGTGAGGAAGCCAAAATGATGCGCTTTAAAAGCGCTTCGGGTTTTTGCGTGGCGTAGCCCGTGCGCTCCGGGTCGCGCTGGTGCAAATGCTCGATATCATCCCACACGTCACCTGGGAAAACAAGTGAATCTTCGTAATATTTGTAGGTTTTTGCGCCGGAGCGTATGGAGAAGTAAATCCGACCGTCCGTGTCGATGCGGCGCTTCATGTGGTTGCGCGGCTGCGCGCCGCGTGGCGCGCCGACCGATGAAATATCGAAGTAGACCTTGGGCGAACGCCTGTAGAAAAGAATGGTGTCGTGCTTGCGTGAATAATGCCGCGTGGAGCGGCCGCCGGATTTGTACGACCATATGATCTCGTTCATAAAGCTGTTTTCACCGAAAATTTCGTCGAGCAAAAGCTTGACGCGCGCACCCATGCGGTAGTCGATGTGTACATAGATGCTGCCTGATGGCGTAAGCATTTCCCTGCATGTCGTAAGCGCAAGCCGCATGAGCGAAAGGTAATCGTCAACGCTGAGCGCATCATCGTAAGCGGCGGTGGGTTCCTGCCGCGCGGCCTTGCTCATCAAAAACCGCGATCCGGTGCAAAATGGCGGATCAAGGTAGATAAGCTGCACTTTGCCCCCGTATTCCCGCGCAAGCGTGGCGGCGTTTTGCTCGAGCGTTCCCGATACAAAAAGGCCGGGCCCGCCAGCGGCGTGCATTTCTCCAAAGCAGTTTACAGCGCGCAGCATATGAAAATTCCTCCCATGCTTAAGGCGAGGGAAGTTATATCCCTGCGCCCTCGTCTTATGTGAACTCCCTCAAAAACAGAGCCTTCAAAACGGTGCGGATATAAGGAAAACACAGTGCGGTCTTGGTGAGGATTAAGAAAAATCCCTGCCGCAGGGGCAGGGAAATAAAGTTAGGGCTCGCTTTTATGCGTTACGTTCATGATGTGGGCTTCCATGAGAGCCTTTGCATCGGCGCAGCGGTGCTCCTCAATGGCGCTGAAAATGGCGCGGTGCTCCTCGAGTGATTTGTGCGTGCGCTCAGGCACCTTCAACGAGCTTCGCCGTACCCTTTGCGCGTTGTGGTGGAGCGAAGTGAGGATATGCCGCAGGGTGCGCGAGTTGCTTGCGGCAAAAATAATG
Organism: Bacillota bacterium; assembly: GCA_023416895.1. Classification (GTDB taxonomy): domain Bacteria; phylum Bacillota; class Clostridia; order Christensenellales; family CAG-138; genus UBA7707. Next base: position 10,632 of record JAEZGQ010000039.1, read on the forward strand.
TCGTGAAACAGTGTGTCTAGCCGCGCAAGGTTTTCCGCGTCATTTTTGCGCGTGTAAAGCTCCATTAGTTCCATTGTTTCGGCCAGCTTGGAAAGCTTATCCTTGTCGATGCGCTCGGCCGCCCAATAAGCTGCCTGCCCTTCAAGGAGCAGGCGTACGGTAAAAATATCTTCAATGTCGTGGCTGGAAATGCCCTGCACCATCACCCCTCGATTGGGGATGGAAACCACAAGATCCTCAAGTTCGAGCTGCTTGAGCGCTTCGCGTATGGGCGTGCGGCTCATATCCAGTTCTTCGGCGAGTTTCACTTCAATGAGGTAATCGCCCGTGTTGTAGCGTCCCTCGATGATGTCGTCTCGAATGTGCTTATAGGCTTTGGAGGTTAGGGATTGTTTGTCATTCGGATCGAAAGACATAGTACATCCTCCTTTATCAAAATATATTGTACACGAAAAGCAAAAAAGCTTCAAGCGATTCCAGGGCCGCTCACATGTCGCGCGGCGGTATTTTTTTACTATTTTTAGCAAATTTCGCGCAGTTTTTGGCCCATAAAAAGAGCGCGAGAAACGGGCGGCAAAGCATTTTCATCTTTTTACATGTGAGAAGCGGCGCGTGATTGCGCATACTAACGCCATCACTTTTGTGATTGGATGTGGTGTTTGTTTTGAAACGAGGTATACACAAAAAGGCTTTGCTGTTTTTACTCCTTATGTTGCTTAGTGCGGCGGCGTGCGCGTGTGGCAGCGGTGTGGGAAGCGCGCAGGCGGAGGAGCTCGGCGGAATCACGCTCGGCGAAAACATCTTTGTGGACGGGGTAAACGTATCCAATATGCGCTTTGACGATGCGGTTGCCGCGCTCGACGAGGCGCATGCGAAAATGAGCGCGGCGCTCAATTTTACGGTGCTCATCGACGACGAAGAGGTTCTCATCAACGGCGCACGCCTCCCCATCGCTTACAATACAAAAGAGGTGCTTCAGTCTGCCGCGGCACTCAAAAAGTATTACCCGCAAAAAAATACGCCACGCGCGTTTTTCTGTACGGTGAGCGCGGATGCGGAGGCGCTGCGCGCAGCGCTGCAAACATTGCTTTCTCCCTACAACATCGAGCCGCGAAACGCCTCGGCCTCTTTTGACCCAAACGCCGAGGGGCGTTTTCAATACGCATTGGAGCAAAACGGGCGGCAAATCGACATAGCACCGCTTGCTGCCCAAATGAAGGCCGCAATTGAGGGCGGCGGGGAAACCTGCTTTGAAGCCGCAATCCAAACGCTTTACCCCACGTATACGCTTGCTATGGCAAAGGCGGATCACGCGCTTGTATCGGAGTTTTCCACCTCCTTCAAAGGGAGCGTTTACGGCAAAAAGAACCGCGTTTTCAACATAGCAAAGGCATCCTCACTCATCAACGGCATAACCGTAACACCTGGTGCCGAGTTCGATATGAACCTCACCATCGGTGACCGCAACGCTGAAAACGGTTGGAAAGAAGCCGCGGCCATCCGCGACGCAACGTATGTACAGGAGTATGGCGGCGGCGTATGCCAGGTTTCCACCACCCTTTACAACGCGGTTTTGATGGCGGATCTTGCGGTGACGGAGCGTTGGCATCACTCGTGGCCGCTCGGATATGTGCCCATCGGCCGCGATGCCACCATCAGCACGGACGGGCCGAACTTTAAATTTCAAAACAACACAGCCGCGAACATCGTCATCTGCTCGTATGTGAACGAGGAAAACAAAACCATCCATGTGGAGCTCTATGGACGGAAGAATGAGGCCGGCGTAACCATCAAGCTCAAATCCTACAAAGTGGAAACGCTCGAAAGCCTCGGCGAGGACTTGATCTTGGATGATACGCTCCCCTATAACACGCGCGAGGTGGTGCGGGAAGAGCGGATCGGCAGCATTGCGGAAACCTATAAGGAATATTACGATGCAGCGGGCAACCTCATAAACAAGGTGCTTGTCGTACGCGACAAATACCGTTCGGTAAAGGGCGTTTCCATGGTTTCGAGGGACCTCTACTACGGTTACACGGTTTTGCCAAATGCCCCGCAGGCCACGGAGACACCGTAAATAAAGACATAAACAAAGCCCTTTCGGATGTTCCATCCGGAAGGGCTTTGCTAAAAAGGCAGTTTAATTTGCTTTGTTTTTTTTTCGCAGGGCAAATACCTGGAGTTTCGCGTAATGAAACAAAGCAACAAAAGCAAGAATGATGGAGATGCCGAACAAAATCAAATACAACGAACCGATTTTTTCAAACTCGGGAAAATGCCGTAGGATTGCCGTCACCACACTGGCTGTAAAAAATCCCGCCGCAAACTTGCCCACCCAGTCCGCATACACCACGACTTCCTTGGTGTAAAGAAACAGCCCGCCGATAACCATGATCGCTTCTTTTCCGACGATGAGAATAAGCATCCAAAGTGGCAGCCATCCGTTGAGGTAAAAGCTGACGACCGCAGTGATGAGCATCGCTTTGTCCGCCAAAGGATCAAGCACCTTGCCGACGTTGGAAATCCAGTTGTTGCGGCGCGCAAGATAGCCGTCCACAAGATCGCTTAAAAACGCGAGAAGGTATACAACAAGACATGCCGCATAACGTTCGTTCGCGTAAAAATAAATGAATACGCCTACCATCAGCAGCCGTATTCCCGAAATGATGTTTGGTATGTGCCTCATGGCGCAGAAATCCTCATGCTTCCATTGTTGGTAGGCTGTTATTGTAACACGATTCGGCGTGTTTTGCCAACGGCTAAGGTGAAACGGTACACAAACGCACATTTTGTGCAGGAACGCCACATGCCTTTGCGGCGATAAAATTTCCAACCTGAAAAAAGCGCTTTTTGGGTGATAATGTTACATTCACACGGAACGAGCTTTGTTATAATAAAATCAAATTTATGAACTGCGGCGCTTTGCGCATGTTTAAGCAAATCAACAAACGGAGGGTAAGCATGGGTAAAAAGGTTGTTATCATCGGCGGGGTGGCAGGCGGCGCGACCGCTGCGGCCCGTCTGCGGCGGCTCGACGAAACCGCCAACATCGTTATGTTTGAGCGTGGGGACTATATTTCTTATGCAAATTGCGGGCTGCCTTACCATGTGAGTGGGGTGATCCGTTCGCGCGATGCGCTTTTGCTGCAAACGCCTTCTGCCATGATGAAGAAGTTTAACATGGATGTGCGCGTGCGTCAGGAGATCGTCTCCATCGATCGTGCCAACAAAACCGTAACCGTGAAGAAGGTGGATAACGGCGAAACGTATCAGGAGTCTTACGATACGCTCGTTTTGGCAACCGGCTCCTCGCCGGTGCGGCCGCCCATCCCTGGCATCGACGCGGAAAACATCCTCACACTTTGGACGGTACCCGATACCGATAAGCTCAAATCACGCGTGCGCGATGGCGGCGTGGAGCGCGCGGTGGTTGTGGGCGGCGGCTTCATCGGCCTTGAGGTGGCGGAAAACCTGAGACACCTCGGAATCGAGGTAACCATCGTCGAAATGCTCGATCAGGTAATGGCCCCGCTCGATTATGAAATGGCAAAACCCCTTCATGAAAACATCGAGAAAAACGGCGTAAAGCTCTGCTTGGACGACGGCGTATCCGCATTTTCGCAAACGGACGATGGCGGTGTCCGCGTAGAGCTCAAAAGCGGCAAGGTCATTGAAGCGGAGCTTGCGGTGCTCGCCATTGGCGTGCGCCCAAACAACGAGCTTGCAAAAGCCGCGGGGCTTACGCTCAACGCGCGCGGCGGCGTGGTGACGGATGAATACCTTCGCACTTCCGACCCCGATATTTTCGCCGTAGGCGACGTGATTGAGGTGGAGGATTTTATTCTCAAAGGTCGCTCCATGGTGCCCCTTGCCGGCCCCGCGAACAAGCAGGGGCGTATTGCCGCAAACAACATCGCAGGCTTTGGGGAAAAGTACGAGGGCACGCAGGGAAGCTCCGTCGTCAAGGTGTTCGACCTTACGGCGGCATCCACGGGGTTGAATGAAAAAACGCTTGTTGCACGCGGGCTTGTGCGCGGCAAGGACTATGAAAGCGTCACCATCATCCAAAACTCGCACGCGGGCTATTATCCGGGGGCAGTGCCCATGACGCTCAAGCTTTTGTTCACGCCGGACGGAAGCAAGCTTTTCGGCGCGCAGATTGTGGGCGCGGACGGCGTGGATAAGCGCATCGATACGTTGGGTGTAACGATCCGCCTCGGCGGCGGGGTGGAGGCGCTCAAGTCGCTCGAGCTTGCGTATGCACCGCCATATTCCTCTGCAAAGGACCCTGTGAACATGCTCGGGTTCGTAGCAGGGAACGTGATTTCCGGACAGGTGAAGTTTGCCGCATGGGACGCCGCCGAAAAAAGCGATCCGCAGCAAACGATATTGCTCGATGTTCGAGAGGAAAGCGAACGCATGGCGTTTTCCGTGCCCGGCTCGGTCGGCATACCTCTGGGACAGCTTCGCGCAAGGCTCGGCGAGCTCGATAAAAATAAGGAAATCATCGTGTTCTGCGCCATTGGTGTGCGCGCCTACAATGCCGCGCGCATTCTTATGAGCCATGGGTTTGAAAACGTAAATGTTTACCCGGGCGGCTCGCGCTTTTATATGGCCACACATTACGAAACGCTCGAAAATGCGCCGGTAATGCCTGCCAAGGTGGAAGACAGCGGCCATGAAAAGGCGGAACATACGCCTGCAGCTTCCATACGGCTCGATTGCAGCGGTCTTCAGTGCCCCGGCCCCATCATGAAGGTGTTTGAATCCATGAAGGAAATGGAGGAAGGGCAGGTGGTGGAGGTCACCGCCAACGACCCCGGCTTTGCGCGTGACATCGTGGCTTGGAGCCGTCGTACGGGAAACACGCTTGTACTCAATGAAAAACGCGGCGACGATTACGTTGCTTTGGTCAAAAAAGGCGGTGTAGCGGTGGGCGCGGCGACAAAGGCCGCGGACGGAAAAACCATGATCGTGTTCAGCAACGATCTTGATAAGGTGCTCGCCTCGTTCATCATCGCAAACGGTGCGGCGGCAATGGGGCGGCCAGTGACGATGTTCTTCACGTTCTGGGGCCTTAACGTGCTGCGCAAGCCCGAAAAGCAAAGGATGAAAAAGTCGCTTGTAGAGGGCATGTTCGGTGCCATGATGCCCAGAGGCGCAAAAAAGCTTACACTTTCCAAGCTCAACATGCTCGGCATGGGTACGGCAATGATGAAGCGTGTAATGAAGCAGAAAAACGTGGACTCACTGCCGGAACTTATGGAAAAAGCAAGGCGCGCGGGCGTGCGCTTTGTAGCCTGCACCATGTCGATGGACGTGATGGGCATCCGTCCGGAAGAGTTGATCGACGGGGTAGAGTTTGCGGGTGTTGGTGCATACTTGGGCGACGCAGAGGAGTCGAGCGTCAACCTGTTCGTTTAAAAGCAACACGGAAAAATGCAACCGAAGTTTCTCATCCCTAGGGTTTCAAGGAGCGCTTTGCACATGCTGTAGAGCGCTCCTTTTTGTTTTTTTATGCGCCAAATCCGCGTGCCATTGCCCAAAGGAACCGCCAAAAAGGCTTGCGTTTTCAAGGAAATTGCGCGTTTCGAGCGCATTCACGAATTGTTCATACTATTTGACAAACAGAATGCCTGTTATTATAATGTGATTAATAATAATTTGCATGAAATGACATTTTATTACACCGCCCGACAATTTTTGCGGTCGCGTTGCCGCACCTGTTGCACGGCGGTTATAGAAGCAATTCGGCAGGGGGAAAAGGCGCTGGACTCAATCGTTGTTATGATCGTTCTGCTCGTCGTGGCCGGTGCTCTGACCGCTATTTTGCTGGGCAGAAAATATGGGTATGCGTTGCTTCCGGCGGTGCTTGCGCTCGCGCTTTGCGGCTGCATCAGTCTTTGCGTTTATTTTTTTGCGGATTCGTTTGCCCGCTCGGGCGAACTGATTGGCGTTGCGGCCGGCGGCGTTTTGCTGTCGGTCGGTGTTTATGCGCTTGCAAACGCGCTTAGTGCACGCCGTACTGCGGCGCTGGACGCTGCACGCTTGGCGGGTTCGCGCAAACCCCTTGTGGAATTTGAGGGAGAAACCTCCGAAGAACTTGAGGATGCTACACAAGGCGAAAAGCACTTTGAAGGCCTTTTGACGGAAGCCGAAGAAAAACCGGAGCTTCCCAAGCTCTGGGAAGAGGAGTTACAAACCGCGGAGCGTGCGGCCTTTGACGCCGCGCTCGACGAGGTGCTTTATGCGCGTACGGAAGGCGAGGATGCCGCGGACGAGGCAGATGCTGAAACGCTTACCATTGAGGAAGCGTTCCTGCCGCAGCCGGAGGAAACCGAAGAGGAAGCCTTGGAGCTCACCCTGCCCTTGGCGGAAAGCCCGCTTGCGCAAACGATGGAGAGCGAAACTTTCTTTGCTGCCGAACCTGATGAGGAAGAAGCAAGCGAGCAAACGCACGAAAGCCTGTTCAGGGAGCCTTCCGCCGGCGACGCGATGCCGCCGCTTGACCTTGTTGAAGAATTTGTGCTATCCGAGGAAGATGCCTTCATTCCGCCGCTGGAGGAGGAAGAGCCCAAGGAGGAAGCTACCGAACCCAAGCTTGAAGAGCCCGCGTTCGAGCCTGTGGAAGCGCCTGTGCTTGAACCCGTTGCCGAAGAAACCGCACTTGAACCCGAGGTGGAAGAACCCGCGTTCGAGCCTGTGGAAGCGCCTGTGCTTGAACCCGTTGCCGAAGAG
>JAEZGQ010000040.1 GCA_023416895.1 Bacillota bacterium
ACGCGGTACTGCACTACGGATACGCCCCTGTCGTATAGCACCAAAACATTGTACTCCAAAAGCGGCGCTTGCAACGCGTAACGGAATGGTTCCGCATTTCTTGACACAAACCGCAAAACCCTGTACAATCTGCTCCAACCGGCACGGGGATGGTAAAAAAGGGGGGAGAACTATGCGTTTGATCGGCAACCTTCTGTGGTTTTTGCTCGGCGGGCTTGTTTTGGGGCTTTGCTGGGGCATTGCGGGGCTTTTCTGGTGCGTTACCATCGTGGGTATTCCATGGGGCGTGCAGTGCTTTAAGTTTGCCAAGCTCGCGTTTTTCCCGTTTGGCAAAGAGATTGTTTTCGGCACGGGCGCAGGCTCGTTTTTGCTTAACATTTTGTGGCTTCTTCTGAGCGGGGTGGAGCTTGCCATAACGGCGGCGGTGATCGGCGTGATTTTTTGTGTCACGATCATCGGCCTTCCGTTCGGCCTTCAGTGCTTTAAATTTGCACAGCTTGCGCTTTTGCCGTTTGGCGCGCAAGTGCGAAGGAAATAAGCCCGAAAAGCAGGTCTTTGCTGTTCTAGACGCGCTCCCCTTATAAAAAGCGGGACGCTTTTTCTTTTTGTTTCAAATTTGTGAAGCTTTCCGCAAAAGGCGCGCGAATGCGCTATGCCGCCTTCACTCCTATGGTATAATAACAAAAGCAAACAGCAAAAATTGCGGAAAAAGGAGCGAAGGAAGCATGAGAACGAGCGGTGCGCGTAGGTTGATGATTTTCTGTTTGTGTGCGCTCATGCTTGCGTCGCTTTCGGGCTGTAAAAAGCGGGAAAGTGTGCCCGATACGGTTGCCATTACGCCCGCGCTCACGGTTCTACCTTCCGCGTCCGCTGCACCTACCTCCGCCGTACCTTCCCTCACGCCTTTTGCAACGCTTTCGCCCGTGTCAACGCTTGCACCGTCTCCGGTGATTACGGCTACGCCGCCCTTGGCGGAGCCGATGGCCTCACCTTTGCAAACGCCTTCTCCTACGCCTACCGCTTCGCCAAAACCCACAAAAAAGCCGCAGAACGGTTCGAATGAAAAGCCGCTTTCGGGGCTTGTGATCGGCGTGGATCCGGGGCATCAGGCACATTCCGATTCCGATATGGAACCCGTTGCGCCGGGCTCTTCCACCATGAAAAAGAAAGTATCCTCCGGCACGCGCGGCGTGGCGACGGGGGTGTATGAGTACGAAGTGAACCTCGCCGTGGGGCTTCTTTTGCGGGATATGCTCGAGGAGGCGGGCGCGACAGTGGTGATGACGCATACCAAAGCGAACGTAAACATCAGCAACATCGAGCGCGCCGAAATTTTCAACGACAATTTGGTGGACTTGGGCGTTCGCCTGCATTGCAACGGCAACACCGACCACAGCGTGCGCGGTGCGTTCATGCTCGTGCCAAAGAGCAAAAGCTACCCCTATTATGACGATTGCGTGCTTGCCGCGAAGGCCATTTTAAAGGCCTACGGTGAGGAAACCGGCCTGAATACCGAAAAAGGCATCACCTACCGTTCCGATCAAACGGGGTTCAACTGGTGTACGCGCCCCGTCACGAACATCGAAATGGGGCATATGACCAACGCCGATGAGGACAGGCTTTTGACCGATGCAGATTTTCAAGTGAAAATGGCGCGCGGCATTTACAATGGCATCGTCGCGTACTTTAAGGAGAAAGCAGAAGGGTAAGGTATGGCTGTGTATGCCGCGTTTTTGCGCGGAATCAACATAAACGGCGTAACCATAAAGATGGAGGCGCTTCGCGAAGTGCTTGCCGCGTATGGCTGTACCGGAGTAAAAACCGTGCTTGCGGCTGGCAACGCGGTGTTTTCCTTTGCGGAGGGCGCCGAGGAGCAGGAAATAAAGTACACACTTGAAGCGGCGCTTTCCAAGCGCTTTTCTTATAACGCGCATCTTATGTTGCGCACGGGCGGCGAGGTGCGGCGTATTGCCGAGGCGGCGCAAAGCATTGCTGTGGACGAGGCAACGCACCTCTATTACTTATTTTGCGATGATGATGCGGTTTTGCGCGAGCTTGATGAAGTCTTTGCGGCTTTGCCGCACGGCGAAAACGAAACGTTCACGCCGTTTCTTCGCGGTGCGTTTTGGACGGTGAAAAAAGGCGAAACGCTAAGCTCCGCCTTTGGCACAAAAGCGCTTGGCGCGGCGCGCTATCGCGATGCCGTTACCTCGCGAAACGCCAACACGCTGCAAAAGGTTTGTGCGGCGCTACCGCAGGCATAGCCGTAGTTTATCCTTCAAAAAGCCATCATGGAAAGGAAGCGGGCATATGAACCGGCTGGAGCTTCAAAAGAAGGTTTTGCGGTATCAGGCCAAGGAAATTCTCGAAAAGCACGTTTATGAAAAGATTGCGTCCTTTATAAAAAAGGATACGGATAAGGCCACGCTTTTGAAGATTGCCGCGGAGGAGCAGCGCCATTACGACATATGGAAGCGCTACACCGGCGTTGACGTGAAATACAGCAAGGCGCGGGCGTTTTATTATGTGTTTCTCGCGCGTTTGCTCGGCTACACCTTTGCCATCAAGCGCATGGAGTCCCCGCTTTATCAGGAAAATGCGGGCGAGGCGATTGCGGTGATCGAAGCGCTTGAAACGGTGGTACCGGAGGTAAAAAGCATCCTCATCGACGAGGAAGAGCACGAAAAGGCGCTCATCGAGATCATCGACGAGGAAAAGCTTAAGTATGTGGGTTCCATTGTGCTTGGGTTAAACGATGCGCTTGTGGAGTTTACGGGAAGCCTTGCGGGCTGGACATTTGCCATGCAAAGCAACCGCCTCATCGCGCTTGCGGGGCTTATTACGGGCGTTTCGGCAACGCTTTCCATGGCATCGTCGGAATACCTTTCCGTAAGGCACGAGGAGGGCGGCAAAAACGCGCTCAAATCCGCCTCGTATACGGGCTTTGCATACCTTATGACGGTGGTGCTTTTGCTTTTGCCGTACCTTGTTTTGCCCGATGGCGCGTATTTCGTTTCGCTCGGCATTATGCTTTTGCTCGCCATTTCGGTAATTGCGGCGTTCAACTACTATATTTCCGTTACACGAACCATTTCGTTCAAAAAGAAGTTTTTGGAGATGAGCCTTGTAAGCCTTTCGGTGGCCGCGGTATCGTTTGTTATCGGCCTCTTGGTGAAACGGTTTTTGGGGCTGGATGTGTAAATTTCGTGCATTAAAAATCACGCAGCGCAGTTTTGTGCAAAACGGTCGACAGCTTCCTTTGGGAGATTGTCGGCCGTTTTTTCTTAAGGAGTCGGGTCGGAATTTGTCTTGCGACAGACTGACCATAATTTTAAAATATATCGCCGAATCAAAATCGATATAGTATAATTGTTTCACACCATTCTTTTTTAAAATTTAGAACCTGTCAATGTCTATAACGCACAAATGAACATCGTCGCATAGCGGTGAAAAAGCATACCTATCGTTTCTCCCCGTTGCAAAAAACTTCTAGAGGAGGAAGGAAAATGCGAAAAAACATTTATCTGAAATCCACCCTGCGGCAGCCTGTGCGGACGCTGTTTCTGCTGCTGCTGATCGCTGTTATTTCCTTTGCGGGTATCGCACGCGCATTGGAGTATGTGATCATCCAGCAGGAAACCGACAGGCTCGGTGGGTATTACCGTTCGATCGGGCAGCTTTCGCAAACGGGTGCGTACGACGATGATGTGGCGCAGGGAGCGGAACTCGTTACAAAAAGCCCATATGTGAACTTTGAGGACAGGCGGCGCCTCTGTTCGGGCGTGCTCAAAGGCCTTTACAATTCGGATGTGGACGGATACATGAGCGATTACGAGGGGAGCGGCGTTGAGAGCGGCATCCACGTCAGCGACGTCGTTGTATACGGGACGCTTATCAACCGCCGTTACAATGAAAACCTCGGTGAAATCCTCGGCAAAAGCGGAGGATATTATCTTAGTTTCAAGGTGGATTACGTGGAGGCGGGCTACCCGGAATACGTCATAGAAGGGGATACGATCGGGCTTGTCTATTTTCAAGCCGAAGATGAAACAAGTTCGATCGAGGAAATGGAAGTTGGCGGGCGCTACCTTGTTCGAGCCTTTTTTCGCCCAGGATTTGCCACGACGGATTGGACGAGGGCGGGCGATTATTTGATCATGAAGCCGCTCATTGAAAATGGACCGTGGTTCGCGGCGGCGCAAGAGGGTGCGTCCGCCGATTTGAGTGCAGATGAGCTTACGCGGCTTCAAACGGAGCTTGATGTGCTGCGTGAGAACCAGCGAGCTATGATGGTGGAAACGACCAAAGACATGAGCGCCATGCCCGATATGCAGCAGGTAACACGCCTCTATTATCTTACCGAGGGGCGCTGGCTCACCCGTGAGGACGATTTGGAGGCGCGGCGCGTGTGCGTGGTGCATAATGACTTTGCAAAGCTTCGAGGGCTTAGCGTGGGCAGTACGATTACGCTGACGCTTCGCGACTTAAAAGAGCCCAGCTATTACGGCTATATTGCCGGAACCGAGGCGGACGGCAGCTTCAAGCAGGCGCCCACCACGGAGGTCACGTTTGAAATCGTCGGGCTTTACAGGCTTCAACTGGGGAGATTACAGCCCACCTCGCGGAGTTTGGAACTGTTCATCCCAGATTCGTGTATGCCCGAGGAATATTACACCGACGATACGGGATTCCTTTACTCTGATTTGTACAGCTTCGTACTCAATTCCACGCTGGAGGAGGATGCGTTTTTAAGCGAAGTTGGTCCGGAGCTTGAAAAACTTGGGATGCAAGTTATCTTTGTGGAAAACAACGGGCAGGAGTTCTGGGCGTCCGTGCTGCCGCTTCGGCAGTCGGCCGCGGTCAATGCCGTACTGTTCGGCGTTGTGCTTGTGCTGGCGCTTGCGCTTAGCGTGTTTATCTACTTGCGGCAAAGGCGGCGCGAGCTCGCCATCCTACGGGCGTTGGGGATGCCGCGCGGCAAGGCGCTTAGGGGCCTTCTTTTCCCGCTGCTTTTAATTGCGGCAATCGGCATACTTGCGGGCGGGCTCCTATCATGGGAGAATACGCTTGAAAAGGCCTCGCAAACGCTGGCTACGGTACAGGGGCTTGAAGGCGCACAGGCAGCCGCTTCGCTTTCCCCTCTGTGGCTGATGGGGGCGTGCCTGTTCGTTTTCCTCCTGCTTGTCCTTCTTGCTCTAATCGGCGCGCGTTACGTTGCGGGGCGACCGGTGCTTGCGCTTTTGCAAAACGCGGCGGCCAGTGGCACAAAAAAAGGCGGTGGAAGGCAAAGCGCGGAAAAATCGGAAAATCCCCCTGTGCAAACCGAACGGACGCAAACGGAGGCTCCCCTTGCGGCATTTTTCCCCGGCGCCCTGCCCGCGCAAAAAGGGAATGCCTTGCTATCGGCGGCACGTTATGTGCTGCGCCACATTCGCCGCGCACCCTTTAAATCCATTCTCATGGCGGCGGTCGCGTGTCTCTTCCTGTTGGCGCTCGGCTGGATGACCCGGACGATTTCCCAAAACACGCAGGAGATCGACCAGATGTATCTATCGAACGTCGTGGAGGCGGAAATCGTGAAGAGCAACGCCTCAAGCGTAATAAGCGGCGGGAGCGGCTTTGTTCGTGAGCAAACCATTCAGGCCGTTCTCGACAGCGGCTTTGTGCAAAGCGCGTATTTGGAGGCGAACGTACCACGCCTGTACATTGTTGCGGGTTCGCCGGTCGGAAAGGAATCCAGCCGACCATGGGAAGACAATCCTCACATCAAAAACATCCTGCTGTACGGGATTGACGCCCCCAGTATTTTCTTTTCAAGCACGGTGAAAAACGCAGAGGTGGAGTACGTGCCGGGGTATGACGAAACGTTTTTCTCCGAGGAACGACCGTTGGCATTGATGAACGACATTCCCATCATGCTGCCCACAAGCATGATGGAACAGCTCGGGGTCGAAATGGGTGATCTTATATCTCTTTATGACGACAGGGGCAGCGGGTCGGTGATGATCTGTGTCGTCGTTGGCCGCTACAATGGAGCCATTCTGAACGATACCGGCACACTGCCCGCTTTGCTTCCGTTGTCGTTGTTGAAGACATTAGATGGCACGGCGGGGCTCGATCTTGTGTATTCAACGGCAAGGTTTGTGATCGACCCCGCGAAGAACCGCGAACTGGCGGTATTTCGTAAAGTAATAGAGGAAGCGGTCGCAAAGCCCGGTGCGGGTTTGTTGCCCTTGACTTTTGTGATATGGGATGAAGAGCTTAGGCAAGTGGTCACCCCGATGGAAAAGAACCTTCAGCTCATGGAGGTGCTCTACCCCGCGACAATCCTTTTATCGGTATTGATCGCGGCGGGGCTGGCGGCGCTTTTGATGTTGCAAAGCGCGAAAGAGGCTGCGATCATGCGCGCGCTTGGTGCAAACAAGGCAAAGGTAAGGCTCGTGCTTTGCTTCGAGCAAGCTTTGCTGTGCCTGATTGGCATTCTTTTGGGCGCGGCGGTGCCGGAACTGTTGTGGGGAGGAGCTGGCCATACAGGGCAAGCATTCCTCCACATGAGTGCCTATTTCGGCGGCTCCCTTATAGGGTCTATCCTCGCTGCGGCGGCGGTCGTAAGCCGAAAAACCTTGGAGCTTTTGCAGGTAAAAGAATAGAAGGAGGCAAACAAAATGCTGAAACTCGAAAATGTGAGCTATCGGTATAAAAATGGCGACCGCGCAGCTGTGAGCGGTGTTTCCTGCGCGTTTGAAGGTGGCAAGGTCAGCGCAGTAATAGGCCCGTCGGGCAGCGGAAAAACCACGCTTCTTTCTATGTTGGCGGGCCTTGACCGCCCTTCGGAGGGGAGCATCCAAATCGACGGGGAGGACTACGCATCCCTCGACCTTGACCGCTGCCGCAGGGAGCGGGTGTCCATGATCTTTCAGGCGTTCCAGCTGTTTCCGCTTTTGACGGCGCTAGAAAACGTAAGCTATCCAATGGAGCAAAACGGCGTAAAAAAAGCGCAGGCAAAAGCGCGCGCAAAAGAACTGCTCGAGGCGGTAGGGATAGAGGGCGAAAAGCATAGGCGATACCCCTCCAACCTATCCGGCGGAGAGCAGCAGCGCGTGGCGATCGCACGCGCGCTCTCTGGCGGTGCCCGCGTTTTGCTTGCGGACGAGCCGACCGGCAACCTCGATTCCGCAAACGGCGAAAGGGTCATGGACATATTGCGCCGCCTTGCGCATGAACAGGGCTACTGCGTCATAGTCGTTACGCATGATACAAAAATTGCGGAAACGTCCGATCGGGTTTACCGCATGGCGGACGGGGCGCTTTGTGCGGTGTAAATCCGCGTTGTTGCAGCACGGCAAAAAAGCCGCTTTTTGGTAAGGAAAACGTGCAGGAATAATATATCGTATAGAATCCCGCTTCACGGAAGGAAAACGAGAATGTAGGGCAAATAAAACAAGAATTGCGCGGATGCGGCGTTCTTGTTTTTTTGCCGCGCGCGAAACAAGTCTTTTTAACTTCCTACTCATCAAAATCGGCAACGCCCCCGTGCGGCGGGGAAACGGCCCATGGGAGAGATTTTATGTCGGTCATGCTCAGCGGAAACGAGGCGGCGGCGCACGCGGCGCTGCATGCGGGCGCAAAGGTCATTTGCGGCTACCCGGGTACGCCATCGTCGGAGGTCATCGGTTCGCTCATCGGACGAAACGACCTTGACGATGTGTGCATTGAATGGAGCGTTAACGAAAAGGTTGCGGTGGAGGGCGCGGCTGCGGCATCGTGGGCGGGCAAGCGCGCCATTTGCACCATGAAAATGTCCGGCCTCAATGTGGCGTACGACTCGCTTTGCGGCATCGCGTATTCGGGTGCCGTGGGCGGGCTTGTGGTGTACGTGTGCGACGATCCGGGTGTTACCACCGGCATGGTCGAGCAGGATTCGCGCGGCTTTGCGCTCATGAGCGACATGCCTATGCTTGAGCCTTCCACCGTGCAGGAAACCTACGATTTTGTAAAGCTCGCCTTTGAGCTTTCCGAGCAAACCGGCGCGCCGGTGTTCGTGCGCTCCACCACCCCTGTGGCGCAGGCGCACGCGGCGGCAAACGTGGAGGCGCGTACCACGCCCCCAAATACACCTGCCGCGCTCAAAAAGGACATTAAGGTTTACACCAAGGCGGGCGCCGCCATCTGCATGGCGCAGCACCGCGCCGCCATCGAGCGGCTTCAAAACGCGCAATCAATCCTTCGTGAAAAGGGGCTTTATAAACTTTCGCTCCCCAACGCAACGGGCGGGCTTGGCATTGTAAGTATGGGTGCTGTGAACGCGTATGTGGACGAGGCCATCGAGCTTGCAAACGGGCTTGGCTGCCGTATTGAAGCGCCCTCTATTTTAAAAACCGCCAGCACCGTGCCGTATCCTTCCGAGGAACTTGAAACCATGGTTTCTAGCTGCGGCACGATTGTGGTGTTGGAGGAGTTGGAGCCGTATCTTGAACGCGAGCTTTGCGTTACCGCGCAGCGGCTCAAAAAAGACGTACATATTATAGGAAAGCTCAACGGCACACTGAGCCGCATCGGTGCATACGACGCGCTCAAATGCGCCAAGGCGCTTTGCGTTGCGCAAAACGTAAACTTCCCCGAGGAGCGGCTTGGCTTCGGCGCGGCGGAGGCGGCGCTTGCCATGCCCCGCCCCATCACCTGCTGCGCGGGCTGCCCGCACCGCGGCACCTACATGGCGCTTAACGCGGGCGTAAAAAAAGCAGGCTATAAAAAAGACGATGTGATCGTAACAGGCGACATCGGCTGTACCATCCTCGGCATGAACCCGCCGTTTGACACCGTGTGGACGGAAGTTTCCATGGGCGCGTCCATCCCCATTGCCCAAGGGCTTTGGTACGCCGGTGCGGAAAAACCCGTGGTCGCCACCATCGGCGATTCCACGTTTTTGCATGCGGGCGTGCCGGGGCTTCTCAATGCCGTGCAGCACAATGTCGACCTTACGGTGGTCATTATGGACAACGGCTGGACGGCCATGACAGGCATGCAAGAAAACCCGAATACCGCTTGTGCGTTTCAAAAGCGCGGCTGCCGGAGCATCGATCTTGAGGCGATGGTGCGCGCCATGGGCGTTGACTCTCTTACGGTCGTCGACCCGTACGATCAAAAAGCCATGACGGCCGCCGTCGCGGATGCGATCGTGAAAAAGGGCGTGAAGGTAATTTTAGCGCGCCGCGAATGCGCCATACAGTCCAACCGCCGCGGCATCAAATACAATCGCGTTTTCGTAAACAAGGAAGCGTGTATCCTTTGCAAAACCTGCATCCGTGTGACGGGCTGTCCTGCATTAAGCATCGGCGACGGCGCGGTGACCATCGACGAAAGCCTTTGCAACGGCTGCACGCTGTGTCTGCAAACCTGCCCCAAAACCGCCATACGAAAGGAGGCGCGCTAGCATGGAAGCGTTTCGTTACGATGTATACATTGCCGGCCTTGGCGGACAGGGCATTTTGACCGTCGGCGAGCTATTGGCTGAGGCCGCGCATCATAAGGGTATGCCTGCGAGCTTTTACCCCACCAAGGGCATGAGCCAGCGCGGCGGCTTTGTGCAGGGCCAGCTTCGCCTCAACCGAGAAAACGCGGGGCAGAGCATCCCGCCGACGGGGGCGGACCTTGCGGTTGCCATGGAGCGCTCCGAAGCGCTCAAGGCTGTGCGCTACCTCAAGCCCGGCGCGGATTTTTTGCTGTTTGATTCCGTGTGGCCCACCGCCGCCATGCTCTTGAACAAGGCGGAATACCCATCGCTCGAGCTTGTTACAGAAAAAATCCTCGCTGCGGGCGCAAGGCTTATTTTGCTTCAGGAAGACGCCCTGCCCGTTCACAACGGCAAACGCGCGCGCGCCAACATGGTGGTGCTCGGGGCGATGCTAAGGCATACGCGGCTTGGGGAACTTATTACGCTCGCGGAGGCGGGCGAGGCCGCAACGCGCTTCTTTTCGCGCGGCGCCGAGGAAAACGCGTTTTCCTTGCGCGCGGGCTATGAAGGCGAAGCACAGATCATGGAAGGAACAAAGGTTTTATGAAAGACGCGCATCGTTTTGCAAGGCGCGGCATCATGGGGATGCTTGCATATACACCGGGGAAGCCCATTGAAGAGGTGCAGCGGGAGTATAACCTTACGCATATCGTCAAGCTCGCTTCCAACGAAAACCCGTTGAAAACATCGCCGCTTGCCTTGGAAGCAATGAAACAAGAGCTGGAAAATTGCTTTTTGTATCCAGAAAGCTCAAGCCCGTGCGTGCGGCGCGCGCTTGGCGAAAAGCTTTCGTATCCCGCGGAAAACATCGTGGTCGCCAACGGCGGCGATCAGGTGATAAGCCTCA
>JAEZGQ010000127.1 GCA_023416895.1 Bacillota bacterium
GGAGGCGTTGTATGGAATTTAAGCTAATCGATTTTATCATATACATCCTCAACCTCGTGGTGTTCTTCATCGTTTTGCGGTCAATCATTTATAAGCCCGTCAAAAAGTTTTTGAAGGAGCGCGAGGAAAAGATTAAGGCGCAGCACGAAGGCGCGAAATCCGAGCTTGAGAGCGCAAAGGCTGAGAAGCAGCAGTATGAGGAGCTTTTGAACAATTCGCGCACCGAGGCGAGCAAATTGCTCGATCAAAGCCGCAGCGACGCCGAAAAGAGCGCGGCGGAAATTGTAAAACAGGCGCAGGAGCAGGCTAGGCGCATCCTTGAGGAGGCGCGGGAAAGGGCCGCTGCCGAGCGCGCGGAAGCGCTTGCGGGCGTTCGCGGCGAAGCGGCAAACATCTCTTTGGAGCTTGCAGCCAAGGTTCTTGCGCGTGAAGTAAGCGCGAAGGACAACGCGCGTATCATCGAAGAATACTTCAGCAAGGTGGGCTGAATATGGCGCTGAAAGGTATGCTTTATGTTGCAGGCCCCTTTGATCAACCCGAGATCGACAAGGTCACGGAGCATTTTACGCTCCTCTTGGGCCAGCCAGTCGCGTTTGATGTGAAGCGCGATGAAAAACTCATCGGCGGGTTTCTCGCGATGGTGGACGGCAAGGTCTACGACTCCAGCATAGCGGTACAACTCAAAGGCCTTGGCCGCTACATGCTTGACAAGGAGTAATGCACATGTATGATTTGGGCATAAACGCGAAGGAAATCGGTGCTTATCTCAAGGGCAGGCTGGAGAGCTACGAGGCCAAACCCGTTGTATACGAGTACGGCACCGTAAGTTATGCGGGCGATGGCGTTGTGAAAATTTCGGGCCTTGCGAGGAGCCATTACGGCGAGCTCGTGGCGCTCGACAACGACGTTTACGGCATGGCGATGGATCTTGAGCTTGGCGGCGTTGGCGCGGTGCTTCTCAACGGTGTCAACGAGGTGCAGGTAGGCACGCGCGTGCGCGGCACAGGCACAGTGGTGGAGGTTCCCGTTGGGGACGAGCTTTTGGGACGCATTGTGAACCCCTTGGGTATCCCGCTGGATGGTCGTCCTTTGCACGCAAAGGAATATTACCCCATCGAGCGCCCTGCGCCCGCCATCATCGACAGGGAAAAGGTAAACGAACCGCTGCAAACAGGCATTCTCGCCATTGACAGCGTTATTCCCATCGGCAAGGGTCAGCGCGAGCTGATCATTGGCGACCGCCAAACGGGCAAGAGCACCATTGCGGTCGATACCATCATCAACCAAAAAGGTAAAAACGTTGTCTGCGTTTACGTCGCCATCGGCCAAAAGGTATCGTCGGTCACAAGGCTGCATGAAACCTTGATGGCTCACGGCGCCATGGATTATACCGTGATCGTTTCTGCAACCGCGAGCGATTGCGCCGCCATGCAGTACATTGCCCCCTATGCTGGCTGCAGCATTGCAGAAAGCTTCATGGCAAAGGGCAGGGATGTGCTGATCGTTTACGACGATCTTAGCAAGCACGCCGTCGCATATAGAGCGATGTCGTTGCTTTTGAAGCGCCCCCCGGGACGCGAAGCCTATCCCGGCGACGTTTTCTATTTGCACAGCAGGCTTCTCGAGCGCTCCGCGCATTTGAGCAAGGCTCTGGGCGGCGGTTCGTTGACGGCGCTTCCCATCGTGGAAACCATGGCCAACGATATTTCCGCTTACATCCCCACAAACGTGATTTCCATTACCGACGGCCAGATATACCTTGAGGCGGAGCTTTTCCACGCGGGCGTTCGTCCGGCGGTTAACGTTGGCCTTTCGGTTTCGCGCGTGGGCGGTTCCGCGCAGAAAAAGGCCATGCGCAAAGTATCGGGCAAGCTTAGACTTACGCTTGCGCAGTACAGGGAGCTTATCATTTTCTCCCAGTTCGGTGCGGACATTGACCCCACCACCAAAAAAGTCATCGACAAGGGTGCGCGTTTGCAGGAAACCCTCAAGCAGCCGCAGTCGACCCCATATAAAATGTCGGAACAGGTGTGTTTGCTGATGGCGGCGATGGGCGACTATCAAAGCCATGTGCCGCTCAACCGTATCCGCGAGTTCAACAGCGGCCTTTTGACGCGGCTTCGCACGGTGTGTCCGGAACAGCTCAACGAGCTTGAAACCGCCGGAAACTTTACCGACGAAATGCAAGAGGGGCTCAACAAAGCCATCGAGGAATACGCCAACGGCTTTAAGGCGGTGTAACCATGCCTGCCATCACCGACATCAAGTACCACATCAGAAGCGTTAAGCAGACGCGGCAGATCACAAACGCCATGTATTTGATCTCCGCGTCGCGCATGCGCCGTGCCGTAAAGCGCATCGAGCAGAACAGGGCATATTTCAACCACGCCGCTCAAACCGTGCGCGACATTTTAGCGCACAGCGGGAGCGACGCGGTACATCCGTATCTGCAAAAACGTGAGGGGGCCAATGCCGCGTATCTTGTGATCGCAGGCAACAAAGGACTTGCGGGAAGTTACAACCACGATGTTTTGGGACTTGCCGAAAAAAGCATTCGCTCAGGAAACGCAAAAAAGATTTTTGCCGTGGGTGACATGGCGGTCAACACCCTGAAAAAGCATGGCTTTACGGTGGACGACAGCCTTGTACACATGGGCGATAACCCGAGCATCGCGCAGGCAAGAAGGCTCGTTTCCAAAATCACCGCCATGTACGACGCGGGGGAGATCGACGAGTTCCATGTAGTGTATACGCGGTTTTATAACTCGCTGCACCGTGAGCCGGCAGATACGGTGCTTTTACCCTTGGAGCTTTGCTCGCTCATCAACGATTGCAAGGTTTCCTCAAAAGAAAGCTTTTCCATGCTTTACGACCCGTCGCCCGAAGAAGTGCTGAATGTGCTTGTGCCGCAGCTCCTTGTGGGTGTTGTATACGGCGCCTTGGTACATGCAAGCGCAAGCGAAAATTCTGCCCGTATGACGGCCATGGAAAATGCCACAAACAGCGCGGATGAAATGATTGATAAGCTAACCGTACAGTATAACGGCATGCGCCAGCTCAATATAACCAACGAATTGGCTGAAATCGTCGGCGGTTCGTCGACCTTCAGAGAAAAAGGGTGATTCTATGGCGGAACAACGCAATCGAGGCACACTCATAAAAATCGCGGGTCCTGTAATGGATGTACGCTTTCCGGAAGGGCAGGAGCCGCGCATCCACGCGCTTTTGTTTACCGAAGGCGACCGCGAGGTACACATGGAAGTTGCCATGCAGGTATCCCCGGGCGTGGTGCGCGCAGTATCGCTTGAGGCGACGGAGGGCCTTTCCTGCGGCATGACCGTGGTGGACACGGGCGAAGGCATTACCGTTCCTGTGGGCGAAAGCGTGCTGGGCAGAGTAATTGACTCGCTCGGAAGGCCCATCGACGGCAAAGGCGATATAAGCGGCAAACGGTGGGCAGTTCACCGCGAGGCACCGCCGTTTGTACAGCAAAAGCCTGCGACCACGCTGTTTGAAACGGGCATCAAGGTGGTAGACCTTCTTGCTCCGTATCCCGTCGGCGGCAAAATCGGCCTATTCGGCGGTGCGGGCGTAGGAAAAACAGTGCTCATCATGGAGCTGATTCATAACATTGCCACCAAGCACGGCGGTTACTCCGTGTTTACCGGCGTTGGCGAACGCAGCCGTGAGGGCGCGGAGCTGATTTCTGAAATGACCGAGTCGGGCGTTCTCGCGCGTACGGCGCTTGCCTTTGGGCAGATGAACGAGCCGCCGGGATCGCGTATGCGCGTGGCGCTTGCCGGCCTTACCATGGCCGAATACATGCGAGACGAAATGAACCAGAACGTGCTATTGTTCATCGACAACATCTTCCGTTATGTGCAGGCAGGCAACGAGGTTTCCGCCATGCTCGGGCGCATGCCCTCGGCGGTTGGTTACCAGCCCACGCTTGCTACGGAACTTGGCGACTTGCAGGAGCGCATTACGAGCACCAAGCGCGGTTCCATCACCT
Organism: Bacillota bacterium; assembly: GCA_023416895.1. Taxonomy (GTDB): domain Bacteria; phylum Bacillota; class Clostridia; order Christensenellales; family CAG-138; genus UBA7707. The sequence goes on from JAEZGQ010000127.1 coordinate 4,013, forward strand.
CCGTACAAGCGATTTATGTTCCTGCAGACGACCTTACAGACCCCGCTCCCGCGTCCATTTTCTCGCATCTTGATGCGACGACGGTGCTTTCGCGTTCCATCGCGGAAATCGGTATTTATCCGGCGGTAAGCCCGCTCGAGTCCACCTCGCGCATCCTCGAGCCCGATGTTGTGGGGCTTCGCCATTATACCGTTGCACGGCGCGTACAGGAAAGCCTGCAGCGCTACCACGAGCTTCAGGATATCATCGCCATTCTCGGCATGGATGAGCTTTCCGAGGAGGATAAGCTCATCGTATACCGCGCGCGCAAAATGCAGAACTTCCTTTCGCAGCCGTTGCATGTGGCGGCCGCTTTCACAGGCGTACCTGGACAGTATGTTACCATTGAGGAAACCATCAGTAGTTTCGAGCAGATCGTAAACGGCGAAGCTGACGACATTCCGGAAACGGCGTTCCTTATGGCCGGAAGCATCGATGAAGTGCGCGCAAGAGCGAGGTAAGGCATGAACAGTTTTCACCTCAGCGTCATTACGCCCGAACGCGAGTTTTTTAACGACGAGGTCGAAATTCTTACCGTGGAGACCATCGGCGGCCAGCTTTGCGTGCTTGCGGGGCATGAACCCATGGTGACGGCGCTCGGCGTGGGCGTAATGAAAATCAAGCTGCGCGGCGGAAAAACGCTGGAGGCCACGCATTCCGAGGGCTTTCTTGAGGTAACCAAGCGCGGTGCCATGCTCCTTTCGCAGGCCTGCGAATGGCCGGATGAAATCGACATTCGTCGTGCGGAGGAAGCATATGAGCGCGCGCGTGCGCGTGTGCGTGCCCCGAAAAGTGCCGACGAAGTAATTCGCGCCAAAATAGCGCTTGTTCGCGCAATGACTCGTATTAAGGTAAAGAAAACGGTAAACTGAAGCGTAACCGGCAAATGTAATAAAGAGAGACAGGTGAAAACCTGTCTCTTTTGCTCACAAGGGGAGGATAGTCATGTTTGTGAATACGGAATTTTTACAGAACGACGAAATTTGCCTGCGGCTTGATAGAACGGCAAACGGCGATGAAGCGAAAAACTGGCTGCCCGCATATTACTTTACAATCTGTCGAAAGGACGGAACAGAACTGGGGGCTTGCGATTTCCGCGTTGGGCACAATGAAAACACCTATTACGGCGGGAACATCGGTTACGAGATAAAGCCAGAGCACAGAGGTCAACACTACGCGGGCAAAGCCTGCTTGTTGCTGTTCGAGCTTGCAAAAAAGCACAGCATGAAATACGTTGTTATTACATGCAGCCCTGAAAATGCCGCCTCGCGAAAAACCTGCGTTTATGCCGGCGGCACGCTCAAGGAAGTCGCGGACCTGCCGCCCGACAACGACATGTATCTGGAAGGCGAACGGCAAAAGTGCATTTACTTTTTCAGCCTTGGGGAATCGTAAAATCCACAAGATAAGTCGTGCAGGAAACCGATAGCACGCCTTAAATCACGAACCCGCCGTTTGGGCTTATGACTTGGCCGGTCAAAAAGTCGGCCTTGTCCGAGGCTAAAAAAACAAGAAGCGCCGCAACGTCTTCCGGTTTGCCGATTTTGCCAAGAGGTGTCTGTTCGCAAAGGCACAAAAGATCCGCCTCGGAAAGACCACCGTTCATTTCGGTATCGATTACGCCCGGAGCGACGCAGTTTACCTGAATGTTTGAGGGGCCAAGCTCCTTGGCAAGCGCCTTGGTAAAGCCGATGAGCGCCGCTTTTCCTGCAGAATAGGCGACCTCGCACGACGCGCCGACCATGCCCCAGACGGAGGAAACGTTCAAGATTTTGCCCCTTTTGCGCGAGATCATATTCGGCAAAACTGCCTGGCAGCAATGAAACGCGCCGTTTACGTTTACCGCGAACACGCGTGACCATTCCTCGGCGGTGGTTTGTGTAAACAGCCTGTCGAGCGCAATGCCCGCGTTGTTGACGAGCACGTCCACATGTGAAAACCTTTCCTGTGCCGCGCGAACGAGCGCGCGCGCCTGTGCTTCCACGGAAACATCTGCGCAAAACGCAAAGGCGTTTCCGCCGCGGCGGTTGATTTCCGTTACCGCTTCAAGCGCTTCCTTTTCGGAATGAAGATAATTAACGCACACGCCGTAGCCTGCGTCCGCGAAGGCGAACGCCGCGCTTTTGCCGATGCCGCGCGACGCGCCGGTGATAACAACCGTTTTTTCCATAGCTTTTTCCTCCGCATCCAAGATACCACATCTTGCTGCATGGTTTCAACCGGCTGCAGGGGATGGAGGCAAAAAAGCAGGCTTCCGAATCTGTACCGGTCAGCCTGCTGGTTGCCACTTATTACAGTTTTGTTGCGCGCTGCACTTTGCGCGGGTTTGGCATCTGTTCGTGCAGATGAGGTGTTACCTTCAAAAAGGATCACGCACATTGGTTATGACTTCCAACTTCTGTAACTTGCGAGATCGTATCCTTGCCTCAGCAAACGGTTAAGTGAGCGATTGCTCCCTTGCAATTAGTCCGCAAGCTTACCCAAGTTTAATCTTTTTTTAACTTGTACAACGATTGACGCAGAATTCCTATTTTTTTATGGTCAATTACAGCACGGTAGCGGCTGCAACGCCCTGCTCCGTGCTGATTTCGAGCATTTCATGCATCAGTTCTCCAATCGTAATATCGGGGTTTGCAATGCCGGCTTCCATCACCCTGACGCTTTGCTCGAACAGCGCTTGAATCTCGTGCAGATATAGAACCTTCACCATATACTCGAAGTGGAAGTCAAGACCGCCCTCGACAAGGTTGGGAACCACCACGGTATACAGCGGCATGGGGAAGCGACCGTTGCTGTAGTTGCCGAACTCACCCTGCCAGCCTTCGGGCAGCGCAAACGAAAGAGGGATGCAGGATAAGAACATAGAGGAGGTTTGTGTAAAAACCGATCTGTTTTCCCATTCATTGAGTCCATCCTTCGCGAGTGAAAACAGATAGTCCGTATGGCGTAGGATTTGATACTGCACCTGCTGCGTATGTTCAATCGCTTCCATAAACGTTTTATCCTTTGTGATAACGGTGCGCAGAGGAAGCCCGTTGGCGCGACAGCCGCCGGAGCGTTTTTCTGCGAGGGTAATTCTACGGTTAAAAGCAATTGAAAAGGTAACGTCGTCCGTTTCCTCGTTGATTTTGGAAAGATAGGTGCGCATGCCTAGGTAAATCATCGTCTGCAGGGGAATGGAATGCTTTTCGCAAAAGGAAAGGATCGACTCGGCTCTTTGTGCGGGCAGGTGCATTGTGTAATTTTCTGTTTTATCATTCAACAACGTATTTAATGTTTGATAACGAAGGTTCGGATCCCTCTTTTTGCGGCGCGCCTTATTGAGTAGCCGCATGCCGTCCACGCCTGCATAAAACGTGGGTCCGTCCTTCGCAAATAGCTCTTTATAAAACTGATGGTGTTTTTCCGTGGCGGTCTCATCGTTGTATAAAAGAATCTCTTTTTTTAAGCACTCCTCATACGAGGATAGCGGTCGGGGCATCGGTGTTCCGTTTTGAAGTGCGGCAAGTACCTCAATCAGATCGCTGAAAATCAAAGCGACCGCATAGAAGTCCACAAGAAGATGCGTGATGTTCAAATAGACGCCAATGCGCCCGTCATAGGTCCGATATAAGATGACGCGATACGTTTCGCCCTTCATAATTTTAAGCGGCGTGCGTGCGTCTTTTATCAGCACGGTATCTTGCTCCTGCTTTGTTTTGCCTGTGAAATCCAAAACTGGTATGTTATTTAGTCTAAGCTCCGGCAGAAAATACTGCATTACCTTCTTATCGTGCTTTTCAAAACGGATGCGCAAGCAATCGTTGCGCTCGATTTCTATGTTCACCGCCTGCTTAAGCAGTTCAAAATCAAACTCCTGGTTGAGAATCATGTAAAAGATGATCTGCGTGCACTCCTTATGAAGGCTGTAGCGAAGCTGTAAAAGGGGCTGCGCTTGCGTGCCGCAAATTTCGTAATAGGTTTTTTGAGCGGCGCTGCCGCTGTCAACGGTACTGCGCAACATAATCGTTCCTCCTGCAACAAATAGTTCTCGTTATTCGATGGCCTTCAATGATTCAACCATACTGATTGCTCTCATGCGCTTGGTCATCATCAGATTTACCAAGACGATATAGAATGCTGTAAGCAATGCGGCGTATAGGTAACTCGTCGCGGCAATGTCCTTGACAAACTTAACCATATCCACCTCAACGGTTTTCAGCATAAATTGAGCTAAGAAGTAGCCGATTACGCCGCCAAGCAAAATGCCAACTGCGCCCATAACGAAATTCTCTCGGAAAATGTATAGATTGGTTTCACTGTGCTTGAAACCGAGCACCTTGATGGTGGCAATCTCGCGTATGCGCTCGGAGATGTTGATGTTGGTTAGGTTGTATACGACCACGAAAGCGAGTGCTCCCGCCGCAATCAGCATAACGAGGATGATGATGTTGATGCTGTTGATGGTTTCCTCAAAGGATTTCCTTGCCGAATCGATGTTGACGATCGAGAGGATCGAGCTGTTTTTGCTCAACCAGTCGGACGCAAATCCCTCAAAGTTCTTCATATTCTCATTTGCCGCACATGCGATGGTATTAAACCTTATATCTGTATGGAAGGTTTGCTCATAAAGCACGGGGGACATATAAATGTAATGATAAATATAGTTTTCGGTGACAGCGGCAACAGGGAGCGCATACTGCACCTCGTTTACGCTGAACGCTATGGTATCCCCAACGCCTACCCCAAGCACTTCCGACAATTTGTCGGTGATGATTACGCCCTCGTCGCCAAGCTTCAACGCACTGCCGTTGTTCGCGTTTCGCAGGGTGATTAGCCTCTCCATCTGCGAGCTGTCCTCCGGCGCGAGAACAAATACGTTGCGGACAGTCACCCCGTTGTCGTCCACGTCAACGGATGTGACCTTAGAAAACATCTCCGCGCTTAAGCGGTCGTCCGATGCAAGCTGCTGCCCAAACACGCTCGCTTCATCACGCGTAAGGTCCTTGGATAGCGTAAACATGATCTTGTAGCGGTTGATCTCCCCGTACTGCTTATCTACAATCGGGTTCACGCCATCGTGCATACCAAAGCCTGCCACAATCAGCGCCATGCAGCCTGATATGCCCAGCACCGTCATCGCGAGCCTCAATTTGTAGCGGAAGAGGTTACGCGCGGTGATTTTTTGAGAGAAGCTCATCGCAGACCAGAGCTTCGTCCAGCGCTCTAAGAATATTTTCCTGCCGCTCCGCGGCATTTTGGGACGCATGAGCGCGGCTGTTGCTACCTTCAGTTCCCTATGGCAGGAATACCAAGCTACCATAACCGTGCAAACCAAAGCAACGATAATGGAGAGAATCGACATGCTCCAAGGGATTCTGATTTGGATGTCGGGCAGGCGATACAACGCCGAATACGCGCCAATGATGACCCTAGGCAAAATCTGAATGCAGATCAACTGCCCGAGTACGCTGCCTATGATACAGGCGATGGCGGAGTAAACCATGTATTTGCTCGAGATTTGCGCAGACGAGTAGCCCAGAGCCTTGTAGGTGCCAATCTGGATGCGCTGCTCTTCGATCATGCGCGACATGGTTGTGAGGCAGACAAGCGCTGCTACCATAAGGAAAAACACGGGGAAAATCGCGGCGATGGCGTCTATGCGTTCCGAGTCCTGATTGAAGCCTGCATAGCTCTGTATGATATCGTCGCGCGTAAACACATACCATTTCCCGGTCTCGACGTCGCTAACCATATTCCGAATGTTCTGGATTCGGTTGGAACCGTCGGAAATCGCGCTTTGCGCTTCGGCCACAGCGTCCAAATACTCGGCATAGCCGTCGTCATATTCTTTCTGTCCGGCGGCAAGTTGCTCTTCACCAGCTTCAAGCTTCGATTTCGCTTCCTCCAGTTGAGCCGCAGCGGAGCTCTTCTGCTTCTGATATTCCGCCTCGCCAGCCTTCAAATCAGCTTTTGCGGCATCAAGCTTTGTTCTGTTCTCCTGCAGCTGCTTATACGCGGTATCCAGTTCAGACTTACCGGCCTTATATTCTGCCTCTCCGCTTTTTAGCTCTGCTTGCGCCTCGTCAAGCTGCGCCTTGGCTGCGTCCAGCTGCAAGCGGGCTTGCGCCAACTGCTGCTCTGCGGCGTTCAACTCCGCTTCGGCCTCCTGCAGACGGTCTTCGTATTCCTCAAGTTGCCTTATCGCGTTTTCAAGTTCTTCCCGTGCCTGCGCTTCTTGATCATCGGCGTTTTCCACGCGTTCGGCCGCAGCTCGTATCGCCGCCTCTAACTGGGCGATTTCCTCCGGGTCAGCTCCGCCGCCGTTTTGATACGCCTCAAGTGCAGCTTGTGCCTGTGCTAAGAGTCTTTCCGCTTCCCCCTGGTCGATCTCCTCGCCGTTGAGCGCAGCGGTTGCCATTGCCACAATTTGGCTTGCGGTATCATATGCCGACTTTGCTTGATCATACTCCTGCTTGGCTTTGTTGTACTGTGCAAGCCCGTCGTTGTATTTCTGTTCGTTTTTTTGATACTCGGCTACACCTTTCCTATATTGCGTCCAACCGGAATCCAGCTCTTTGCGCGCATCCCTAAGCTGCGCCGCGCCCTCGTCATACTGGGTCTGTGCTGCGGCCAGCTGCGCTTCGCCTTCGTCAATCTGCGCTCTGCCCTCAGCCAAATCCGCTTCCGCTTTTTTTAGAGCGGCGTTGGTTTCGCGCACGGCATTGTTGTAATCCACCCAGCCGGCGTCGAGCTCTTGCTTTGATTTCTCCAGTTCCTGTTCAGCCGAGTCAAGCTTCAGCTTCGCGTCTGCAAGCTGTTGATCGGCGCTTGACTTCTGCCCGTTAAACGCATTCTCCGCATTGGCGAGCTGTGATTGTATGTTATCAAGAAAAACATCATAGCGAACCTGGCCGATATCGCCGATTTGGGCCGATGCTTGGCAGATTTCGGTGTTGTACTGCTGGTCGAAAGCGGTAACACCCACGGCACGGCTCATCATGACGTAAAGCTCCGTATAGCGGCTATATTTGAACTCTTGAGCAGGCAGCATGATATAATACGTGATTATGCCGTTTCCAATCGAGGATGTGCCATAGGAATAGGAAAGATTGAGCGGGGATTCTACGAGCCCCACAACGGTGTAACTTGTACCCGAAATGATTGTATCGGTGGCTACTGAACCTGTGGTTTCAGAGAACCGTATGATATCTCCGATGGCAATGTCTGTATTGCGCATGCGGTACGCCGCAGCGAGGCACTCTCCCGGGTTTTCCGGAAGGCGGCCGGAAACGAGCTTGATCTTATTGAGCATATCCCGTTCGCTGTCTACGGGCAGAGCGGCCACACGCGCTACGCTGTTGCCTGCCTCCTCCAGAATAATCAAGTCGGCCGAATAGGATGGCATCACATTCACCACGCCGTCGAGCGTACGAACCGCTTCCACGTCGCTGTCGTCGAAGCCTACGGTGGAGATGATCTCTAAGTCCATCAGTGAGGCTGCGTTAAAATAATTCTCAGCAGTCGCGCGCATGCTGGGAGCCGTCGCTTTTACGCCCACAAAAAAGCCGACGCTAAGGAACGTGATCAGAAAAATCGAGACAAACCGCTCGCGTGAGCGCAGGATTTCTCGATAGGTATCCTTGAGCAGAGCTTTTATTTTCATGGTTGCTCCTTCTTACGCGCAAATCGGACGACAATGCGATTTACCATTCCAACTCCTCCACGGATACGGGCGACGGATTGATGTCGATGGATGCCACCGAACCGTTGCGCATGTGGATAACACGGTTGGCCATTGGCGCGATTGCGGAGTTATGCGTAATCAGAACGACGGTCATCTTTTGTCGTTTGCATGTTTCTTGCAGTAGGGCGAGTATTTTTTTACCCGTGGTATAATCGAGCGCTCCGGTAGGTTCATCGCACAGCAACAGCTTGGGGTTTTTCGCCAGCGCACGGGCAATTGCCACGCGCTGCTGCTCACCGCCGGAGAGCTGGGAAGGGAAGTTGTTTACGCGTTCGTGTAGGCCAACACTGGACAAAACGTCAACAGAGTCGAGGTCGCTTCCGCATATCTGCGAAGCAAGCTCCACATTTTCGCTTGCCGTCAGGTTTGGTATGAGGTTGTAAAACTGAAAAACAAAACCGATGTCCATCCTTCGGTACTGGATCATTTGCGACTCTGCAAGGGAGCTGACCTTTTTCCCGTCAACAATGATATCGCCCTCATCGCAATTGTCTATGCCGCCTAGCATGTTGAGCACGGTGGTTTTTCCTGCGCCGCTGGCACCGGAAATCACGGCAAACTCACCCTGATCGATGCCAAAATTGACTGCGTTCGCGGCGACAATCGTCACTTCGCCCATTCGATATCTCTTATAGACATCCTTAAAAACAATGTACGGTTCCATCCATGCCTCCTAGTTGCAAATTGCGCCAAACCCGTTTGCCCGAGGGGTTTCACCTAACGTAACGGCTGTTTTAGCACGCGATCGTTTCTCTTTCCAGATAGGCGACAACATCGCCGACACACTGGAATTTGATCAATTCCCTGTCGGGTATCTCCATATGAAATTCTCTTTCCAGAACCGTAATTAGATGAATGAACTCAAGGGAGTTCAGACCCAAGCCCGTTCTTAGTTCGGTTTCCGGGGTGATTTCCTGAGGTTCCAACACTACGTAGTCGGACAGGATGGTGAGAAGCCGTTCAAACATAATACAGCCTTCCTTTTTATAAAATGATTCCTTCTCCATGTGCTTTGCTTTGCTCTTCTATAACCTTTTGACGAATGACCTTCTGTGTGGTCGTTCGCAGGAAATCCTCCTGCGTAATGAACAGCTGGTGCATTTGCTTGTACCCGGGCAGGAGTTTGTTGACCCGGCGGATGTCCTCGGCAACCAGCTTTTCAACCGTTTCCATGTCCATTTTGCCGAAGTATTCTTCCACCTCGATCTTCAGCGCAGCGGCTATCGTCTGCATGAGCGTTTCTTTTACTTTATAGTTGGACGAGTAGACCAGCGCTTCCTTGACATAGGGCAGCTGCCGGATGATTGTCGCCTCGATTTCCTCCGGGTGTACGTTCTTGCCGTTGTTCAGCACGATCAGGTTCTTTTTTCTGCCTACAACAGTGAGCAATTTTCGGCCTTTGAGTTTGCCGTAGTCGCCGGTTTTCAGCCATTCACCATCGAATGTTGCGGCTGTGGCGGCCTCGTCTTTGTAGTAGCCAAGCATTACGGTATCGCCTTTTACATAGATTTCGCCGATGCCTTTGCTGTCTGCCTGCTCAATTTTCACCTGAAGCAAATCCAGTGGTTTGCCAACGGTTTCAGGATGCTTATGCGCCTTTGTATTAATGGCGACAACGGGGGAGCATTCTGTCAGTCCGTAAGCGGTGACTACATCGATGCCGCAGCTGTAAAGCCCACGGATAACTTCGGGATCGGCTGCCGCGCCGCCGCAAACGACGAGATCGAAATTTCCCCCAAGGTTTTCCTTGAGCTGCTTAAACAACACGTTGCGAAGGTCGATTCCCAGCTTGAGAAAAAAGTCAGATAGCTTCAGCGCTGTCTGTAGGTCTCTGGTGTGTCCCTCTCTTTTAGCTTCCGTCCAAATTGTTTTGTATAGCGTTTCCAGAAAAAGAGGAACGACGAGTGACATGCCGGGTTTCGCCAGCTTCATCGTATCCGTTAGCCGCTTGAGGCTCGCACATAGGTATATGTCCGCACCGATTAGGATTCCGGGCAGAATGTGGCAATTCATTTCGATTGTATGGTGAAAGGGCAAAATGGAGATTGAATTGGGTTCATTGGGAGCTGTTTTTAGGAGGTTATCAACGTTGGCACAGATGTTTTTATGGCTGAGCATAACGCCCTTGTTCGCGCCGGTCGTCCCGGAGGTAAAAAGAATGGCCGCGGCCTTTTCCCGGTCGATCGGTCTATCCGTATAACGCCGGTCACCGCGGCTTATTAGCTCCTTGCCGTGCCGGATCATACCGGGTAGGGTGTCGCGCTCGTCCACACCGGGAAGTGTATCAATTGCAAAGCCTCTTACCTGAGTGCGTTCGAGTTGCTCGGCAGCACCGCGGTAGGGTTTGCTGTAGATGATCGCTTCCGCGTCACCCTTGCGCGCAAGGTCAAAGAGATTTTCGTCCGTAAGGTCCTTGTCCAAAGGTACAACAACACCCACGCCGCATACCACTGCCATGTAGGAGACAAACCAAAGGTAAGAGTTTTCCCCCACCAGCGCAATATGCCCGTCTGCAAAGCCATAATCGATCAACGCTGTTCCCAGCGCGGTCACATCGTCGATGATGTTTTTGCAGGAATATTGGACAATTTGACCATTTTTGGTCTCGCGCAGGACTGTTTTTTCGCCGTGTAGGAACAGCGCTCTTCTCATGAGTTCCCGCAAATCTGGCAACGGTCCCATTGCGTAGATTGGGCGCCGTTTCACAAAGCATGCTCGACGATTTTTCATGACAGCCGCCCTCCGTGCCAATAAAAGAAGAAAAGTAAATGTTGCCGATGGACTAAAAACGTGCATCACCCTGTTGTTTGAAGACCATCAGGATATTCATACGCCCCGTCCGTGTGCATCATTCACGCGTTTTGCTTTTTGATATGTCGATGGCTCATTCACTTTATTGTATTGCGTAATTATACAGCGGTCAACCGAATATAGTGAATATTTATACGTTTTTATGTCAAAATTTGCCGTACTGCGTTCGAAAAATATGCCCGTGTGGTTGTTGCTAGAACGATGAAACAAACAGATGCGAAAGCTGGAGAAATGGCAAGGGTAGTTATACGATGGGGGGAGTGCATGGTAAGCTGGGGCAGGTGAATTTGTTATAAGGATAAAGAAAGATATTCCCAATACAGTTGTATTAAAAAGGCGGCTGCGCTATAATTCATATCAAACAAGCGCAAGGAAGGATGGCTGTGAGATTCATCATATACTTGAAATTAAATTACACAAAAATATACCGATTCCGTGAAAACTAAAATTTTACAAAATCGAACTGTATTTTTCCGAGAACGATGTTGAAAGCGGCGGCAGAGTTGGATTTTTATTCATGGGAAGAGAAAGCCGGTGAAGCGGAATTTGGTGTGCGAGGCACTCATGGTTCCTTGGAAAACGCAAAAAGTGAGGCTTCTATGATCGTCGTCTATGTGCTTCTAACGGGTCGGAACTTATCTTTGGAAGAATGCCGCAGATTGTTGCAAATGGTTTCAGCCAACAAGCGCGAGCAAATTGAACGATATGTTCGTTTGGAGGATGCGCAGCGGACATTGCTGGGAGATGTACTCATCCGCAAGGCGCTCAACGATACATTCGGGCTGTCAAACGGTGCGATGGTTTTTGGAGCAAATACGTTTGGCAAGCCGGTTTTGGCAAGCCATCCTGAATATTATTTCAATGTTTCTCACTCGGGGAACTATGTTGTTGGTGCTGTTTCGAGTTTGCCGGTTGGAATTGATGTTGAGGCAATCGGGAAAGTGGACATGAGGATTGCAGACAGGTTTTTTGCGCAGCAGGAGAAACAATACATTATAGACCGTCCAAGTTCAGAGCAAGAGAGAGCCTTTTGTCAAGTCTGGACAAAAAAGGAAGCGTATATAAAACGAGAAGGAAGAGGCTTTGCAATGCCGCTGGACTCTGTTAATGTGCTCAGCCAGATCGATGGCACATACTTTCATTTGATCTTTGAAAACCGGGAAGCAATATGCCATGTCTGTTCATGCGAATCGATGCCGCCAACCATTCAGCATTATACCGTCGATAACCTTGTTGAATGGATGTAAAAGACTCACATTAGATGTGCGTATGCGGACTGCGGTAGCATTGCATACATGGCATGTTGCTTTGAAATTCTAGGAATGTGAAAGAACGCATTGAATGGTTGGGGCAATGAAATCGCTACCATAGGGCAAAAGAGATACGCGCCCTCGTGCGGCGGGGTTGATTGCTCACGCAAATGGCCGCAGGGGAGAATTCCATGCAAAAAGTCCTTTGTGGGGAGCTTGCCGCCACAAAGGACTTATTATGGTGCATAGAACGGTGAAAAATAGCGCTAGGAATTCATGAGCAAGGCAACACTTATTGGGAGAAAAGATCAAGGATTATGCCGGCTTTTGCACCCCGTTCGCATCGATGATGGTATCGCCTTGAAGAAGCAAATTGCTTACCGTTACAAACTCATATCCGTTGTCGATGGCGGTTTTTAAAAGCGTTGGCAAATATTCTTTTATCATATAGCCGTTGTTGTGGCAGAGTATGATAGAACCCGGTGTAAGCTTGGGAAGCACCGCATCGAGGATGGTCTGCGTGCTGCGCTCTGGCCGCCAGTCCACGGTATCGATGTCCCACTGTATCACTTCATAACCCATGGCACGCACGGTTTTGATGACGTTATCGTTGTATTCGCCGTAGGGCGCGCGGAACAGCGTTGCCCGCGCGCCGGTAATGGGTTCAAGTAATGCTTCGAAGTTGTTGAGCTCCTCCTGCATCTGTGCGGCGGAGAGGCGGTTCATATGCGGGTGGGTTGCAGTGTGGTTGCCGATTTCGTGCCCCGCCTCGGCGATGGCCTTCACCTTATCGGGGTATTTTTCCACCCAAAACCCGCAAAGAAAAAAAGTCGCCTTCACATTGTACTGCGCGAGGGTTTCAAGAATGAAATCGGTTTTGTCGTCCTCCCACGCAGCGTCGATGGTGAGGGCGATCTTTTTGTCGTCGCGGCTCACACTGTACACAGGAAGTTCCTTTTTGCGGCCGGCCAGCACCTCAAGCTCATAATCTTCCTGTACGTTGGCGCCTGTTACCGCGGTGGCGTTACCGTCGGTAAACGAAAGCGCGATAATCACCGCCGCCACGATACATACGATAACGATGGCCGCAATAATCAGCGTCCGTTTCGTGATAACAAATATACGCAAGGCTCATCCCCCCTTGTCAATCTTGTAGAAATATATGCGCCTTAAACGCGGACTTTGCAGTACATGGGGAAGATGTGCTAAAATTGTTCCATGAAGTTGAGCGGTACGGTGAAAACCATCATTTTTAGAAGCGAAGAAACAGGCTTTACGGTGCTTGAGCTTGCCGATGAAACCGGCGAGGAAGTCACCGCGGTCGGCCCGCTTCCTTTGGCGAGCGTCGGCGAACGCGTGGAGCTTGAAGGGGATTGGACGGAACACCGTGCCTACGGTAGGCAGTTCAAGGCGGAATCCTGCCGCACGCTTGCGCCCGCGACGCTTGAATCGCTTGTGAGTTACCTTTCAAGCGGACTGATTAAGGGCATAGGAGATAGCACCGCGCGGTTGATCGTGGATACGTTCGGCATGGAAACCCTCAATGTGCTCGAAAACGAACCGGAGCGCCTCAAAGAAGTTTACGGCATCGGGCCTTCCAAGGCGGGGGTGATCGCGGCTTCGTACCTTTCGCAGATCGGCATGCGCGACGTAATGCTTGCGCTCTCCGAATATGGCGTAACCGTTTCGCAGGCGATGAAGCTCTACAAGCGCTACGGCGACAACTGCATTGCTTATTTGCGCGACAACCCCTATCGGCTCATCGAGGAAGTGGAGGGCATCGGCTTCAAAACCGCCGATAAAATCGCAATAAACGCCGGGCTTGAGGCGGATTCGCCCTTTAGGCTGCGTGCGGGTGTGCGTTATACGCTCCAATGGGCAAGGCAGGAAGGACATACCTGTTTGCCGCGTGAAAAACTTGTGGAGGTTGCGGCTGAACTTTTGGGCGCACAGGTTCAACCTACGGAGCGTGCGCTTGAGGATTTGATCGTCCACTCGCAGCTTGCGTATAAGATTGTGGACGGGACAGACGCGGTATTTTTGCCGGATATGTTTTTTATGGAAAGCGAATGCGCTAGGCGGCTGGGGCGCTTGAACAGGCCGCCCGCCCGCTGTGATTATTCCATCATCAACTACCAAATCGACTTTCTGGAAAAGTCGCTTCATATTGCGCTTCACCCGCAGCAACGCTCCGCCGTATACGCCGCGCTTACAAGCGGCACGCTCGTGATTACGGGTGGCCCGGGCACGGGCAAAACCACCATTTTGGAGTTTATCATCCGCATCAGCGAGCAGCTTGGGCTTTCCTACGAGCTTTGCGCGCCGACAGGCCGCGCGGCAAAGCGCATGACCGAGGCGACTGGCACCGAGGCGCGCACCGTGCACCGGCTTTTGGAGTACGGCTACGGGCAGGAAAGCTTTTCTAGGAACGAGGAGAACCCGCTCGATACGGATATGGTGATCATTGATGAAATGTCCATGGTGGACGTACCCTTAATGCACGCGCTGTTAAAGGCGGTTACGCCGGGCACGCGCCTTATCATGGTGGGAGATGCTGACCAGCTGCCATCGGTTGGCGCGGGCAATGTACTGCGCGACATCATCGGTAGCGAAACGTTGCCTGTCATACGCCTCACGGAGGTATTCCGCCAGTCCGAACGCAGCCTTATTGTTGAAAACGCACACCGCATCAACCGTGGCGCGCCACCCATGGTGGAAGCGGATAACGGAGAATTCGGCTTTGAATACATTGAGGGCAAAGAGGACGTACTGCGCCGTGTGATTGCGCTTTGTACAGGGCGCACCAATAAGCTTGGCACGCGCGATCCCTTAAAGGATGTGCAGGTGCTTGCTCCCATGAAAAAGGGCACACTCGGTGTTTTTAACCTCAACGCAAGGCTTCAGGCCGCGCTCAACCCGCCCGAATACAAAAAGCGCGAGCGGAAGTTCGGCGAAACCGTGTTTCGCGAGGGCGATAAGGTGATGCAGGTCAAAAACAATTACCGCATTGAGTGGGCGCGCAAAAGCTGCGGCCCCGGCGCAGAGGGTGGACAGGGCGTTTTTAATGGTGACTTAGGTACCATTTTACGCATAGACAGCGAGGCGCAAACCCTTCAGGTGCTGTTTGACGATGAACGATGCGCGATCTATGAGTTTTCCATGCTTGAGGAATTGGAGCTTGCGTACTGCATTTCCATTCACAAAAGCCAGGGAAGCGAATTCCCCGTGGTGCTCATGCCCCTTGTGGACGGGCCGCCGCAGCTTTTGACACGCAACCTTCTTTATACGGCCGTCACCCGCGCGCGCAAGCAGGTTTACATCGTGGGTCATGAGAGCTGTATTTTGACCATGGTGCGCAATTCGCAGGTCAAAAAGCGTTACAGCGGCTTAAAGAGTTTCTTGAAGGAGGTTTCCGCCGCCTTGGCGGCGGGCGGAACAACATGAGCCTTTCGGAAACGGTTTTAAATGCCCTTTTTCCAAAGCATGTCGCCTGCTCGGTCTGCAACCGCGAGGCGCTTATAAATGAAAAAGGTGTTTGCACGGCGTGTGAGGAAAAGCTTCGCGTATGCCCGCCGCTTCCCATGCTTTCACAAACGGATGGATTTGCTGCGGGGCTTTTGTATACCGAGGGCATCAAGCAGGCCATGCACCGTTTCAAATACGGCGACGCGCAGTATTTGGCGGAGTTTTTTGCTTCGTACATGCGCCTTGGCGAAGGCTGGGAGGCGGACGTGATCGTTCCCGTACCCATTCATAAAAAGCGGCTTCGTGCGCGCGGCTACAACCAAAGCGCGCTCATCGCGCAATGTCTTTTTAAGGCGTTTGGGCTTCGTGTGGACGAAACGCTTCTGTCGCGTATAAAAAGCACCCGCACGCAAACGGCGCTGAGCGTTGACGCACGGCGGAAAAATGTGAAAGCCGCGTTTGTCGCACGGCCGTGCAAGGGGCTTAGCATCGTTTTGGTGGACGATGTAAAAACCACAGGAAGCACGCTTTGCGAGTGCGCCAAGGCTCTCAGGTCGGCGGGGGCGCGGCGCGTGTATGCGCTTGCCGCCTGCGCGGACGAACTGCCTTATCAAGGATAGTTGCGGCGTGAAAAAAGGTTTATGAAAATGGGAGGGAATTACCATGAAAGCGCTTCTTATCAACGGCAGCCCGAACGAACAGGGATGTACCTACACCGCGCTTTGCGAGGTTGCGGAAACCCTGAAAAAGCACGGCGTTCAAACCGAGCTTTTGTACCTCGGCAAAAAGCCCATCGCCGGCTGCATCGACTGTGGGCATTGCTTTGAAACGGGGCTTTGCGTGTTTCAGGATAAGGTAAACGAGGTGCTCTTGCGGCTTAAAGAAATTGACGCCATCGTTTTGGGTTCGCCGGTCTATTACGCCGGCGCGAGCGGGCAGCTTACCGCTTTTTTAGACCGCCTGTTTTTTGCGGGCGGACATGACCGCTTTCAAGGCAAGCTCGGCGCGAGTGTGGTTTCCTGTAGGCGCGGCGGCGCGACCGCCGCGTTCGACAGGCTCAACAAGTATTTTACCATCAGCAGCATGCCCATTGTGTCCTCGCAATATTGGAACCATGTGCACGGCCTTACGCCCGACGACGTGCGGAAGGATGAGGAAGGGCTTCAAACCATGCGCACCCTTGGGGAGAATATGGCATGGCTTTTGAAGTGCATTGAGGCGGGACAAAAAAACGGCGTTGCGCTCCCAAACTACGAGCCGCGCGTTGCCACAAATTTCATCAGGGATTGATCTAAAACGCATCATAAATATGCCATACGGCGCTGATGAACAGCACCCCAAAAGGTTTTTCAGTTTTAGTATACAGCCTAACTTTAAGGTGCTGTTCATGCTTCTCCAGCCTGTTTTTGGCAACGCTTTGCGTCCGGCGGGTTTGTACTTTTTTCAAAACACCTCTCATAAGCTGTACAAAGCTTGTTCGGGGGTGTTTTTATGTATACATACATTGAGCAGCGCGTGTTGGACGTGGCGGATTACATCATAGAAAACGGCGCGACGGTGCGAAGCGCTGCAAGGGAATTTCGCATCAGCAAAAGTACGGTGCATAAGGACATGCAAGAGCGGCTTCGCATGCTGAACCCCGTGGCGTACAAACAGGTAAAGCGCGTTCTTGAACACAACAAGGAGGAGCGGCATATACGCGGGGGAATGGCCACTTACCGCAAGTACAAGGGGGAACGGTAGGGGCTGAGAAACGTGGAGGCAAAATATTCTTGAATAAAAATAAAGAATTTTCCGTTGACATAACGGAGGGACTGGTGTAATATAACTCACCAAGGAACCACCGTTTGAATAAATCTGATGCGTGCATACGCGCCGCGAAGGAAAGGAGGGATCACACAATGACGAATCGCGCTATGAACATGTGCCGAATGTGTGTGATCATGCTCCCTGAATTTGATAGCGGGTGTATGCGTTTCGGCGTGTGATACAGGCGGGTTAGGCTCAGCATATTTATGCGTGTCTGTATGGCAGTAAGCGTATACGCTTACTGCCACTTTTTTTGTATGCGGAGGTTGTATGGCAAACGAAATGATTCGCCTTGAAAAGCTCTCGAAGGTGTTCGCGGGGAAGCCGCCGGTATCGGCACTCACGGACATCGACCTTACCGTGAACGAGGGCGAAATTTTCGGCATCATCGGGCTGAGTGGTGCAGGCAAGAGCACGCTCGTGCGCTGCATCAATTTTCTGGAGCGACCCACTTCCGGTACCGTGACCGTAAATGGAAACCAACTCGACCAGTTGAGCGAACGGGGGCTGTTGGAGGCCCGCCGCTCCATCGGTATGATTTTTCAGCAGT
Organism: Bacillota bacterium; assembly: GCA_023416895.1. Taxonomy (GTDB): domain Bacteria; phylum Bacillota; class Clostridia; order Christensenellales; family CAG-138; genus UBA7707. The sequence continues at coordinate 21,663 of JAEZGQ010000127.1, forward strand.
TCAACCTTTTGATGCAGCGAACCGCGCTTCAAAACATTTGCTTCCCGCTCGAGCTTTCGGGCGTAAAAAAGGCGGAGGCACAAAACCGCGCAAAAGAGCTTTTGGAGCTTGTAGGGCTTAGTGAAAAGGCAAACGCATACCCCGCACAGCTTTCCGGCGGGCAAAAGCAGCGCGTCGCCATCGCAAGGGCGCTTGCCACCTCGCCTAGGGTGCTTTTGTGCGACGAGGCCACAAGCGCGCTCGACCCAACCACCACGCGCTCCATCCTTGCACTTTTGAAAGACATCAACAAAAATATGGGCATTACGGTGGTGATCATCACGCATGAAATGAGCGTGATCGAGGAGGTCTGCTCCCGTGTCGCCATCATCGACGAAAGCAAAATTGCGGAAATCGGCACTGTGGAAGAAATCTTTACAAGGCCCAAAACCAAGGCGGCGCGCAAGCTCATTTTCCCGCAGGAGCACACGCCGGCGACCTTTGAAAACGGAAAACAGCTTCGCATCGTGTTCGACGGCACCTCCACGGTGGAACCCATCATTTCTAACATGGTGCTCGAGTGCGGCGCGCCGGTCAACATACTTCGTGCTGACATGAAGAGCATCGGTGGAAAAACCTTTGGGCAGATGCTTGTTCAACTTCCGGACAACGAGCAGGCGGTTTACCGAATGCGTGTGTACCTGTCGGCGCATCAAGTGCAGTTTGAGGAGGAAGCCGCCAATGGATAGTTCGCAATTGCTTGAACTGTTGGGGAAGGGGCTCACAGAAACCTTGTATATGACCTTGGGGTCCGCTCTCCTCGCGTACGCCTTGGGCGTGCCAATGGGAATTTTACTTGTGGTGACGGACAAAACCGGCATCAGGCCGAAGCCGGTTTTTAACCGGGTGCTCGGCATCATCGTCAACATCCTCCGCTCGGTGCCGTTTATCATCCTTCTCGTTTGGGTCATGCCCGTAACAAGAGCGCTGGTAGGTACAACGCTCGGTTCCACAGCCACCATCGTCCCTCTGGTGATCGCCTCCGCGCCCTACATCGGGCGCATGGTAGAAGCATCTCTCAAAGAGGTGGATGCCGGCGTAATCGAGGCGGCGCAGTCCATGGGCGCGTCGCCCATGCAAATCGTTTTCAAGGTGCTCATCCCCGAAGCCAAGCCCGCGCTTATCGTGGGCGCGGCCATCGCAGCAACCACCATCCTAGGGTACTCTACGATGTCGGGCTTCACGGGCGGCGGCGGCCTTGGAACGGTGGCGATCAACTACGGCTACTACCGTTACCAAACCGACGTGATGATGTTCAACGTGATCCTACTCGTGATCGTGGTACAGGTTTTCCAAGAAATCGGAACGCGCCTTGCAAGGCGCACCGACAAACGGGCCCGCTGATTTTGAAACTCTAAAATTTATATTTGTTTGGAGGTTACCCCATGAAAAAGTTCTTGTCCGTTTTCTTTGCCGCCTTGTTGGCGCTCTCCCTGTTCGCCGGCTGCGCACAGCCCGCTGAAGCTCCCGAGGCAACCGTGGCGCCCACCGAGGCCGCCGCAACCGAAGCGCCCTCTGCGGAAGCGCCCGCCACCGAAGCTCCTCTCACGGTAATCAAGGTCGGCGCGAGCATCACCCCGCATGCCGAAATCCTCGCGCAGGTCAAGGAAGCCCTTGCCGCGCAGGGTTATGACCTACAGGTCGTTGAGTTTACCGACTATGTGCAGCCCAACCTCGCGCTTGAAAGCGGCGAGCTTGACGCCAACTACTTCCAACACCAGCCGTACCTCGATGAATTCAATGCGCAAAACGGCACTCACATCGTGACTGTGGCCGCCATCCACTACGAACCCTTCGGTATCTACCCGGGCAAGACCAAGACGCTTGCCGAAATTCAAGACGGCGCACAGATTGCAGTTCCCAACGACGGCACAAACGAAGCCCGCGCGCTGCTGCTGCTTGAGGCGCAGGGCCTCATTAAGCTCAAAGAAGGCGCAGGTCTCAACGCCACCGCTCTCGACGTTGTGGAAAACCCCAAGAACATTAAGATCATCGAAGTGGAGGCCGCACAGTTGGCGCGCTCGCTGCAGGATGTTGACTTTGCGGTTATCAACGGTAACTACGCCATTCAGGCGGGTTTGAACGT
>JAEZGQ010000175.1 GCA_023416895.1 Bacillota bacterium
TGACCGCCTATGGAAGTAAAGTGTTATATAACAATTTTAATCGTTGATGTGCAATTGTCAACAAGCTATTTGAAAAGCCATGCGGAAACGGGCTCTAAGAAATGAATTGCCAGAGTATGTGTACGAATTGGGGCCGTCGTTCAAATAGGGTGGGATTCGATTTCGGCCATCGGCAACGTTCTGCTTGTTCTCCGAACTGCGCAGAACGGCCTGGCACGAAACTCCGGCCGCTAAAATCGCGTCACTGGCGCGATTTTGCCGCTGTCGCGGCCGCGGCTTCGAATCCCTACCATCTAAAAAGCGCCAAAGCAAAAGGCACCCTATAGGGCGCCCTTTGCTTTGGCGGAGAGGGTGGGATTCGAACCCACGTGAGGTTTCCCTCAAACTGATTTCGAGTCAGCCCCGTTATGACCGCTTCGATACCTCTCCATATGGATACTTAGCTGCCGCGCAAAAGCAAAGTTCTTTGAATGACCGTTGAACTTCGCGCTTTTGGCGTTCACGCCGCGCAAAGCAAATTATACAGGATGCGGTGCAAAAATGCAATTCGTTTTTACGTTCCGGAAACAGCAAAGGCGCAAAAAAACGCATCCTCGTCGCCGCACCGTGGGGAAAGGATTTGACTCAAAGTAAATAACCATTTTTGCGGTGCGCCTGCTCTAGTGTGCGGATAAAGTAGGAGCGAAAACCGCCCGCAACGAAGGGGCGTTTTTCCGTGGTGGAGCGTACTTCCTCCAAGGAGGCGGCGCGAATTGCCACCATGTGCCGCCCGGGTAATCCGCAAACGGGCCGCATAGTGCAAGTTTACCGGCATCATCAAGCGCGCGGAGGTGCGAAACATGCTGCTCCACCGCCTCGCGGCTCAGCGGTTTTGCATTTTCAAGGAAAATCACATAGGCAAACTCGTTCATGGTTGATTCCTTTCCTTTGTTGCACCACGCCGATGAGGGTATCAATTGCCTTATATTATATTAGGAAGCAGCGCGAAGCGCAAAGCAAAACCTCGCGGGGATGTTTGCCCCGTGAGGTTTTTATCGTGTGCAAAGGGAAAATGCAAGCAAAGGCCGGTTACGCCAGCAGTACGCGGTCGTTGGCGAGGCGTTCGCCGCTTGCCTGCGCAAATTTCTGCATTAGGTCCTCCACGCTCAGCCGCTGTTTTTCGCCCTCCGGTATGTCGAGAATCACATTGCCTTTGTCCATCATGATGAGGCGGTTGCCGTAGGCGAGTGCCTGCTTCATGTTGTGTGTCACCATAATGGTGATAAGCTTGTTGTCGCGCACGATTTTGTCCGTGGCGACCATTACCTTTTCGGCGGTGTGCGGGTCGAGTGCGGCGGTGTGCTCGTCAAGAAGAAGCAAGCGTGGCTTTTTGATGGTTGCCATGATGAGTGTTAGCGCCTGGCGCTGCCCACCTGAAAGGGTGCCGACCTTTGCCGTAAGGCGTGTTTCAAGGCCAAGGCCGAGCGCGCCCAGCGTTGCGCGGTAGCTTTCGCGCTCCTTCACGGGCACGCCCCAGCGCAGCCCGCGTCTGCCGCCGCGCCGCATGGCGAGTGCGAGGTTTTCGTCGATGCCCATGCGGGACGCGGTACCCATCATGGGGTCTTGAAAAACGCGGCCAAGGAGCTTGGCACGCTTGTGCTCGGGAAGGCGCGTCACGTCCGTGCCATCGATCACGATGCTGCCGTTGTCGATGGGGAATACGCCCGCAATGGCGTTCAAAAGTGTGGATTTACCCGCGCCGTTGCCACCGATGACGGTAACGAAATCGCCCTCGTTGAGGGTGAGCGAAATATTGTTGAGTGCAACGCGCTCGTTAACGCCACCTTTGTTGAAGGTTTTCCCAAGGCCTTGTATCGTAAGCATATCAAATCCGTCCTTTCCCAAAAGATTTCAGCGCTTTTTGCAGCTTTCCAGCTTTTTCTTAGCGATTGGCATCGCAAGCGCAAGCGCCACGGTAATGGCGGTGAAAAGCTTGAGGTCGGTGGTTTCCATGCCGAGCTCAAGCACTAGCGCGATGATGATGCGGTAGGTAACCGCGCCCAGCGCAAGGGAAACGAGCGTGTTGAAAAAGTTGCGCGTCCCGTATAGCACCTCGCCGATGATGACCGACGCAAGGCCGATCACGATCGCGCCGGTGCCCATTTGAATGTCGGCGTACTGCTGGTACTGCGCGATGAGCGCGCCGGAAAGCGCGACGAAGCCGTTGCTTATAACAAGGCCGATGATGATCATCGAATCGGTGTTAACACCCTGCGCGCGGATCATGCCGGGGTTGTTGCCGGTTGCGCGTATGGCGCTGCCGAGCTCCGTGCCGAAAAACCAGTATAGCGCGGCAATCGCTACCACAACGCAAACGAGGCCGAGCACCAAAACGGCGTTCTTCTGGGAAAGCCCAAGTGCCTGAAGCGGCGTAAACACGTTGTCGATCTTCAAAAGGGAAATGTTCGCCTTGCCCATGATACGGATGTTAACGGAATACAGGGCGATCATCGTAAGAATACCCGAAAGAAGCCCGGGAATTTTCAACTTGGTGTGCAAAAGCCCTGTTACGGCGCCCGCGGCCATGCCGCCGAGCATCGCCGCGCCGGTCGCGAGGAAAGGGTTTGCGCCGTCCATGATCATGCGCGCGGCAATGGCTGCGCCCACAACGATGCTGCCGTCCACCGTAAGGTCGGCGTAATCGAGCACGCGGTAGGTGATGAAAACGCCGATGGTCATCAGCGCCCAAAGAAGGCCAAGGGATACCGCGCCATGAAGAATTTGAA
>JAEZGQ010000068.1 GCA_023416895.1 Bacillota bacterium
CGCCAAAGCGGCAATAACCGCTGCGGCAAACAAAAGTTTGCGGCTGCGCTTCAAGTTGCTTCTCCTTTGTTGAAGGAAATGTCCAATCAGGCGGAGCGGCGCCGTTTTCTAGGCTCGCGCTCCGCCGTTCTTATTAGCTGTTACGGGGCGGGAATATACGAAATGGTGAACACCATCGTGCCCTGATAGCTGCCCGCTGCGGTGATGACGTTTGTATTTACTTCCGCACGGCCATCATGCGTGCCGCCCGCTGTGAACGATGCAAATTCCGTACCTGTAGCAAGCGCAGTACCACCGGTGGCTTGATTGAACAACGAGTAAGCAAGCTTAGCTGCAGCTTCATCCGTTCCGTTTTTCATGTTGAAGTCGCTGGCAACCATGACCTGTACTTTTGCGCCATTGTCAATAATCAAATTTTGAGCCGTTACATCGAACTCTTTCTTGATGACTCCAGTACCCTTGGTAAGCGTACCGAAATTCACGCTTGCGGGAATCACAATGGTGTAGGATGATTCAACGCCAGCAAGCACTTTCGTAGTTGACTCCATGGCTTCGTTTGCCGATAAATACCAGTTATCTCCAACATGTGCTGCAAAGTCTACGGGCATGCATGCACGCCCAATGGATAAACCATCAATTGGCACTTCATCATCCATGTATTTGCAGTATGCGGTGGCGGAGATACCGTATATGTAATAAGAACCAGTAGCTTCATACTTCCAGTATGTTTTTCCATCATAGGTAATTGTTGGCGATGCGGTACCTGTAATCGTGCAACCGCTCATCTTGAAGTTTGTGATGACAGCCGAATCCTTTTTATGAATAAGCCCGGCAACTCCGCCGACATCATAGCACCCCGTGATATTATTGTTGTAGGCTTCACAGTTCGTGAAAGTCATGGTAGGGCCGTCTCCCCCAGAAAAACCTAGAAATGTGCCAACTTTCCCAAAACCGTTTACTGCACTATTGGTAACTTTAATGTTTTCAAATGTCGTATTACTGTATGCCAGTCCAACGACTACAGCAACTCCGTTGGTATTACTTGTTGCGCCATTTGCTTTCAGTGGCGGGGTTACATTGGCATTGCTGAAAATTACGTTTTTGATGGTCATTACAGAAGCGGTTTGGCCAAAAAATCCAGAATAAAAGTAAGTTGTTCCGTTGTTATAAGCACCGGTATTTACACTCATATTCGAAATCGTTTTGCCATTGCCATCAAACGTAAAATTTGAGAGGTCTGCTTTTTTACCATACGCGTCAATAGGTACCCAATAATGAGCACTAAGGTCGATGTCGTTTGAGAGCTGAATGGTTTTACCGGAAAATACACTGTTGGATATACTGGTTTCCACCTGGTTAATGATGGCTGCGAAACCAGCGAGGTCAGCCGCATCTTCGATGTTATAAACTGTGGCAGAGCTGTCGTACCAGGTTATGTCGTAGTTGCCGATGTCCGTCCAATTTCCGGTCGTTGCCGCCAACGCCGTCGCCGGTAACAACGTCAGCACCATTGCTACCGCAAGAATGAAGACCAAGGTTTTTTTCATGATGTTTCTCTCCTTTTGTTTTTTCAAGCGGATGAACCGCTTATATTCCTCATTCCGCAATCAGCACGATCTCCACTTCTGCACCGTTCATGGGGGAAAGGTCGCCCAAAGCATAGGTTTCGTATTTCACTTTTGCGCCGTACTCGCCGCTTTCAAGCGCTTTAGCAAGCGTAATGTCGTAAAGCCCTTTGCCGGGCTCAATCATTTTCGATTGGTAGAGCACAGTGCCATCGCTGAGCATAAGGCTTATGACAAAGTAGCAGGGGTTGCCCTCCGGGTTTTGAAAGTTCACCTTTACATCCGTTTGGTTTGCATCGATGGTGATGCTCTCATAGCCGGGTATGGCGATGCCTGCCGTAACACCGCCCGTGTCGCGCGGCTGCACGCCTTCCCAATCCACCGCGCCTTCCTCTAAATCAGGCGCGGGCGCCTGTGCAGTTAAGTCGGCGGCTTGTACATTACTGTTCCACAAGCTCGGCCCGAAAACGGCAGCTGCGGCAATGAGTGCAACGCACAGCACCAGCGCCGCAGCGCGCAGCACAATTACGTTTTCAAGCAGCGCCGCGTAGCGCTCTTCCCCGAGCGCGACAAAGCCTTTTTCCCGATACAGCAAGCGGCTATGCGCGCCGTATTTGAAAACCGGCAGCCGGCGGGTGCCGAAATTCATCCGCCCGATTTTTTTGTTCCTGCTGTTTGCCGCAAACTCGCCGACCCGCTCAAACTCTCCCGAGGGGTAGAAGCTCATCATTTGCTTTTTGGTGTAACAGCCCTGCTCGGTTCCTTTGGCAGTAAATTTTGCGCCATAATTGCTTTTTTGCTCCGCCTGCCAGATGGGAAGTACCTGTGTGTTTTGATAGGGTTCCATACCCTCATCCTTTCCTTTTGCTTTTGTAGCTTCGCACGAAAATACAGCCTTGTTTCAATTGTTTCTAACCCCGTGGTTGAACCCTCGATTTGTGTTAAATGCCAAGGTAAGATCAAGGGCGCTGCTAAATAAAATTCGCAGGCCTGAGGGCAAATGTTGTAAAAATTCTTTCACGCAACTGAAACAATTATAAAGTCAGCCATTAAAAAAAAACGTCGATGCGTGGAGGCTTATTGTGAAATTTCATGTCGTTTCATCAACAGTGGATTATGGGAAACCGTTTTTTGAGAGACCCAAAGAAGCTTGATAAAGCACAAAGAAAACCCGCCTCATTGCAAGGCGGGCTTTGTATCAGCAATTAAATTTGTGCGGCGCATGCCTAGGGTACCTAAAATGACCGAATTCATATACTGTATCAAAGATCATGTTCGGGAGATGCATTTCAATGCTTTTTTTGATTCAGGAGAGCGACCTAAGGATGAAGTATTTGCGGCAAAAACTTAACAACAAAGGTTATGAAACGAGGGAATTTACAGCCGTTCCCAAGGGACCGGCCATTTTGATCGTCTCGCCGGGGAAAAAGCCGGATCAGCTCATCGAGATGATGAAAGAACTTGCGCCCGGATCGGTTCTTGTTGGGGCGCAGAGTAGCGATGCTCTTAAGGAGCAGGCAAGTTTATGTGGTGTTCAATATCTCAACCTCATGGAGGATGAGGCTTTTGCCGTACAAAACGCGATCCCGACTGCGGAAGGCGCACTCAGCATCATTTTATCAAACACGGAATGCGTGCTCCGGGGGATGGACATCGCGATCGTCGGGTTTGGCCGTATCGGAAGGGTGCTTTCGCAAATGCTGTACCTTTTGGGTGCGAACGTACACGTGATTGCAAGAAACCCAATCGACAGAGCATGGGCAACGGGCTTTTCTACCTGTGATTTGAAAGCCATGCCGGAGGAGCTTAAAATTTGCAAAGTATTGGTAAACACGGTGCCCGCCCAGATCATCGGTAAAAACGCACTGCAGGCGCTGCCTGAAAAATCTCTTCTGATCGAACTTGCATCTACGCCTTACGGGTTTGACGGCGATACGGCGCGTGAGCTTGGCCACATGGTTATTCTTGCGCAGGCATTGCCGGCAAAAGTAGCGCCCGACAGCGCATCCGATTATATGGCGGAAGCTGTCTTAAGGCTTATCGCGCAGCATACATAACTCGGATTCATATTTCAGCATAGAGGAGGGACAATTTATGTTAGAGAATAAGGTAATCGGCTTTGCGCTGACGGGGTCATTCTGCACGTTGGGCGAGGCGATTGATCAAATGGAGCTTCTGTCGAAAACCGGATGCAAAATCATACCCATCGTTTCGGATTCGGTTGCTTCAACCGATACCCGCTTTGGAAAAGCAGCGGATTTTATCGAGCGCATTGAGAAAATTTGCGGATGTAAAGTGGTGAGAACCATCGTGGACGCAGAACCTGTGGGGCCAAAGAAACTTCTGGACCTTTTGGTCGTTATGCCATGCACCGGGAACACGATGGCAAAGCTGTACAACGGAATTACCGATACGCCCGTCACCATGGCATGCAAAGCCCATTTGCGAAACGGAAGACCGCTTTTGATCGCTCCGGCCACAAACGACGGAATGTCCATGAACGCCAGAAATATCGGAGGTTTGTTGAACATTAAAAATGTTTATCTTGTACCTTCCGGTCAGGATGACTGCTACAAAAAACCCACTTCGCTCATCGCGAACTATGCTTTGCTGATACCAGCCATAGAAAAAGCGCTCAGCGGGGAATGCCTTCAGCCGCAGCTGATCTAGAACAGTTCACACCCTCTGATATTGCTCGGTTAAGAGGTTTCTGCTCTTAACCGATTTTTTATGTCAACAATTTGTTCTGTACGATAACAGCCGGAGGGGGTGATCAATATATTGATTGTATCAAACCACCGTAAAGGGAGCTTACTTATGTTAATCGTAATGAAATTCGGCGGATCTTCGCTTGCTACTGACGATAAAATCGAGAATGCGGCAAATATTATTGCCAATTCCAAACTTCAGGGAAATCAGATTGTTGCCGTGGTATCGGCACAAGGCAAAACAACGGATGAGCTTGTAAGCAAAGGCTTGAATATCGCTTCTGTACCTTCGCCGAGGGAAAACGATGTGCTCATAAGCTCGGGCGAACAAATTTCCATGTCGCTTATGGCAATGAAATTAAACGCCATCGGCTGTGACGCGGTTTCTCTTTGCGGCTGGCAGGCCGGAATTTATACGGATGACCGGTTCGGCAATGCAAACATCACCCGCATCGATACGGAGCGTGTCAAGAGCGAACTTGACAGCGGAAAAGTCGTGGTCGTCGCAGGCTTTCAAGGTGTCAGCGAGAACAACGACATCACAACGCTCGGGCGGGGCGGCTCGGATACGACCGCAATCGCGCTTGCGGCAGCGCTCAATGCGGACGCCTGCTTTATCTACACCGATGTAAGCGGCGTCTATACAGCCAACCCCAGAGTCGTTGAGGATGCGATGAAGCACGCCGATATTTCCTATGATGAAATGCTTGAAATGAGTACGCTTGGTGCGAAGGTCCTTCATAACCGGTCCGTTCTCATGGCAAAGAGAAGCGGCGTAAAATTCGAGGTGCTCTCAAGCTTTGACGGACAGCGCGGAACATTGGTACATGACTTTGCCCAAGGAAAATATGTAAGCGGCGTTGTGTGCGATGACAATGTTGCCATGATCAACGTGATAGGCATCGCCAGCGGCGAGGCGACATGCAAGCTGTTCTCTTTGCTTGCACAAAACAACATCCAGGTAGATATCATCATCCGTTCACCGCGTTCGTTTGACGGTCTTGGCGTCGTCAGCTTTTCGGTTGCGGAAAAAACCGTGAAAAGCGTGCTGTGGCTTTTAAATGAAAAGGAAACGGAACTGGGTTACGACCATGTGTATGTTGAAAAGGACCTTGCGAAAATATCCGCGGTAGGCTCTGGTATAGCGGATAGCTGTATTGTTGCCTCTCAAATGCTCAGTGCCCTCAACGATCTGGGTCTTGAGCCTAAGTACATTACGACCGGCGAAATAAGGATCTCGGTCATCATCCCCAAATCTAGAGCTGCCGAGGCAGAAAAAGCGATCCACAGTATCTTGTTCAAATAACTTTCGCTGCGGGAACGAAAAAAGAATCCGAACGAAAGCCTTGTAAAACAAACGCCTTTCTCCAAAGCGGAGAAAGGCGTTTGTTTGCGAACTGCGGGGGGGAACGCCGTCAGAGAAAAGACCTTAAATCAGTGAAATAGCTTTCATGCGCGATTCCAATATCTTAAGCTTGTTGTCCGGCATATCGCACAAAGGCAACCGAAGCCCTCCGACGTCATATCCCATAAGTTTCAGCGCAGTTTTGACCGGTATGGGGTTCACATCGATAAAGAGGGTATTCATCAAATCAAGGTATTTTAAATGCAGCTTCAGCGCCTGTTCCGTTTTCCCTTCAAACCACAGCCTACAGATTTCATGTGTTTCCAAAGGCATAATATTTGAGAATACGGATATCACCCCTTTGGCGCCGAGGGAGAGGATGGGTATCGTTTGGTCGTCATTTCCCGAATAGATGTAAAGGTCATTCCCGCATTCGGCGGCAATGCGCGCAATTTGGGAGATATCTCCCGAAGCTTCCTTTGTTGCGACGATTTTCTCATGCTTGCTCAAAGCCTGATAGGTTTCCGTTGCGATGTTCAAGCCGGTTCTAGACGGAACATTGTAAAGGATAACGGGCAACGAGGTGCTGTCCGCCACTGCGTAAAAATGCTTGATCAGGCCGTTTTGTGAGGCCTTGTTATAGTATGGAGTAACGACCAGCAGCGCATCTGCCCCTTCTCTCATTGCATATTTTGATAGCTCGATGCAATGATGCGTGTCGTTGCTGCCCGTGCCCGCAATAACAGGGATGCGGAAGTTTACGCACTCTATGCCAAAGCTAATCAGCTTTTTGCGTTCATCATCTGTAAGCGTAGCGGTTTCCCCGGTTGTACCGCATATCACAATCGCGTCCGTTCTTTGCGCAATCTGAAACTCAATCAGCTTTGCGAATTCGTCATAGTTTACGCTTCCATCCCGTAAAAAGGGTGTAACAAGTGCCGTACCTGAACCTATAAAAGGCAATGCTTTCATATTCGCTCTCCTTCATGTATCAAAGATAGCCATATTCGCATAACAGCTCAGCAAGCAATACAGCGCCTCCTGCCGCGCCGCGCAAGGTATTATGCGAGAGACCGATGAAACTGATATCGTTTTGACCGTCAAGCTGCAGCCTTCCTGCACTAACCGCCATGCCATTTTCCAAATCTCTGTCAAGGCGCACCTGGGGTCTACTTGGTTCTTCAAAATAATGAATGAATTGCTTTGGTGCGGATGGCAGGCACAAAAGCTGCGGTGCTCCTTTGTAATCCCGCCAAATGGTTTTGATTTCCTCTAAATTCGGTTTTTCATGGAAGGAAGCAAAAACGGCCGCGAGATGTCCGTCGCTCACAGGTACCCGAAGGCATCTTGCTATAATTTCAGGTGTTTGCGCGGGTTCGATGGTGCCGTTCACAAGCCTGCCGAAAATCTTCAACGGTTCCAAGGCGCTCTTTTCTTCTTCCCCCTTGATATAGGGGATGATATTGTCGGCAATCTCGGGGCAGCTAAAAAGCGTTTTGCCCGCTCCTGAAATTGCCTGATAGGTGCAAACAAACACTTTGTTTACCGTATAACGTTCATGAAGCGGATACAGCATGGGGACAAAGCTTTGGATTGAGCAATTGGATTTGACCGCAATAAAGCCTTTCTTAGTGCCAAGTCTTTTTCTTTGCGCATCAATCACGGCAGCATGCGCATGGTTCAGCTCCGGTATGATCATCGGTACATCCGGCGTAAAGCGGTGCGCGCTGTTGTTGGAGATCACAGGACATTCCGCTTGGGCATAAGCTTGTTCGAGCGAGAGTATCTCCGCCTTTTCCATATCGACGGCGCAGAATACAAAATCGACCTCACGCGCGATACGTTCAACATCCGTAGCGTCATAAAGTACCTTCTTACACAAGTCTTCCGGAATCTTTTCCGGCATTGCCCATCTTGAAGAGACGGCCTCCTCATACGTTTTTCCTTTTGACCTGTGGCTTGCTGCAAGCAGGGCCACGTCAAACCATTCGTGTTTTGACAGCAGCAAAGCGAAGCGCTGCCCGACCATACCGGTCGCTCCGATAATTCCCGCCCTTAATTTTTTCAAGGCCGGTCCCTCCATATTTTTCGTTTATCATAACGTATGAATTTGAATGCTGATATGGTGCTGTGTTCGCCCGCTGATAAAATAAAAAAAGACCCGCGCGGAAATACCGCGCGGGCTTTTATCACAAGGGGGATTGTAATCGCTTAGCTGTCGTGGCGCTTGGTGGACTTTTGCTCAAGCTCAAGAAGCTTGGCGGCGGGATCCTTCACCTTGGCGAGGAAGATCATCGCCGCGATGATGTAGGGCTTGTAGGAAGCTTCCTTGTAGAGGGGGTCGCGGTAACGATCGAATACGGATGCCGCAACTTCGCCTTCCTTGCAGGAAACACCGGTAATGTCGGCGGGCAGGCAGTGCATGTACATGGCCTTGCCGTCCTTGGTGAGCTTCATCATTTCCTCGGTGCATTCCCAGTCCTTATGCTCGGCGTTCTGAGCCAGCAGGCGCTTTTCCAGAGCCTTGATGCCGTCGAAATCGCCGTTGCCGTAAAGCTCGGTGCGCTCTTCCATGGCCTTGAAGGGAGCCCAGCTCTTGGGGTACACAACGTCTGCGTCCTTGAAAGCTTCTTCCATGGAGTTGGTGATCACGAACTTGCCGCCCTGCTCAGCCGCGTTCTTCTTGGCAACTTCGATGACTTCGTCCATCACTTCGTAGCCTTCGGGATGCGCGAGCGTTACGTCCATGCCAAGGCGCGTCATCAGGCCGATGATGCCCTGGGGAACGGAGAGGGGCTTGCCGTAGCTGGGGGAGTAGGCCCAAGTCATGGCAATTTTCTTGCCCTTGAGGTTTTCTACGCCGCCGAAGAGGTTGATGAGGTGCAGCGCGTCGGCCATGCTCTGGGTGGGGTGGTCGATGTCGCACTGGAGGTTAACGAGGGTGGGCTTCTGCTCGAGAACGCCGTCTTTGTTGCCGGTGGTCACTGCGTCTACGACCTCGTGCATGTAGGTGTTGCCCTTGCCGATGTACATATCGTCGCGGATACCGATAACGTCTGCCATGAAGGAGATCATGTTTGCGGTTTCGCGCACGGTTTCACCATGGGCGACCTGGCTCTTGCCCTCGTCGAGATCCTGGACTTCAAGACCAAGGAGGTTACAAGCGGATGCAAACGAGAAGCGCGTGCGGGTGGAGTTGTCGCGGAAAAGGCTGATGCCAAGGCCGCTGTCAAAAATCTTGGTGGAGACGTTGTTCTCGCGAAGGTGCCTCAGGGCATCCGCCACGGTGAACACGGCTTCGAGCTCCTCGCGGCTTTTTTCCCAAGTGAGGAAAAAGTCGCCCTCGTACATATCCTTGAAGTTGAGCTTGCCGAGTTTTTCGGTGTACTTCTTAACGTTGCTCATAAATGATCTCCTGTTTAAATTTTATAAGGGTTTATTTGATGTCGTTGTTGGTTTTGCCCGCGCGGAACTGCACAACGTCGTCGCCGCTCTTGCCCTTGTAAAGGCCGGGGATGGCAGCGTAAACGGCGGCACAGGTTACGAGGTCCTGCTTCCAGATCACTTCGTTGGGGGCGTGCGCCTGAGATTCCGCGCCGGGGCCGAAGCCTACGCAGGGAATGCCATAGCGGCCCTGAATGGATACGCCGTTGGTGGAGAAGGTCCACTTATCGGTGAGCGGGCGCTTCCTCAGGTGCATGGTCGAAGCGTCGCCGATGCGCTCGTCGCCGTAAAGCGCCTTGTGCGCGTCCACAACCGCCTGTACGTGGGGGGCGGTTTCCTTGTTGATCCAGGTGGGGAAGTAGCACTCGGTTTCGTACACGAGGCCGGTCCATGCGGGACGGTCGTACATGTACATGGAAACCTTTGCGCCGTACTTCTTGCAGGCGGGCAGTTCTTCGATTTCCTTCAAGCAGGAATCCCAAGTTTCGCCGGCGGTCATGCGGCGGTCGAGCGATACGGAGCAGGAGTCCGCAACCGCGCAGCGGCTCGGGGAGGTGTAGAAGATCTGCGAGGTGGTCACGGTACCGCGGCCAAGGAACTGCGCATCTTCATAGTGATCGGGGTTATATTTCGGGTCGAGCATCTTCACAAGGCCCTTGATCTCGTCGTTTTCGCCGCAGCCGTTTTCGTTGAGGGCTTTCACGTCGAGAAGGATTTCGGCCATCTTGTAAATGGCGTTGTCGCCGCGCTCGGGAGCGGAGCCGTGGCAGGAAACGCCGGCCACGTCTACGCGGATTTCCATACGGCCGCGATGGCCGCGATACACGCCGCCGTCGGTGGGCTCGGTGGAGACCACGAACTCGGGGGTGATGCCGTCTTCATTGTGGATGTACTGCCAGCAAAGGCCGTCGCAATCCTCTTCCTGTACGGTGGCGGTTACGAGAATGGTCACGTCGTCGGGGATGAGGTTGAGATCCTTCATGATCTTCGCGCCGTAAACAGCGGAAACCACGCCGCCTTCTTGGTCGGAGCCGCCGCGGCCGCCGATTTCGGTTTCGGACTCAAAACCCTCGTAGGGGTCAAACTTCCAGTTGCCGCGGTTGCCCACGCCTACGGTGTCGATGTGGCCGTCAAACGCGATGATCTTTTTGCCGTGGCCCATGTAGCCAAGGGCGTTGCCCTGCTTGTCGATTTCGGCCTTGTCGAAACCGAGCTTCTTCATTTCCTCAATGGTGCGCTTGATAACGCCTTCTTCCTCACAGCTCTCGCTGGGGATGGCGATCAGGTCGCGCAAAAACTTGGTCATTTGGGGCAAATAGCCCTCTGCCGCCTTTTTGATTGCCTCAAAATCCATGGTGTTGTTTCCGTTCCTTTCTTTGATGTGCCTTTATTGTAGAGGTTGCCCGCACGTGCGAACATTTATAGAAGAAAAAATCAGTTGTGCCCTTCCGAAGTGCCGTTTTTAGGCAGATCGGAAACGTTGGTGTCAAGGTAGGAGTAAAGAGTGTATTTGCTGATGCCGAAGTGCTTGGCGATCTTGTCGCCGCTTTTTGTGATGAGCATTGCGCCTGCGTCGTTGAGGAAGGCGATGGCCTTTACCTTGTCTTCCTTGTTCATCATGGCGACGGGTTTGCCAACAAGGCGGACAGATTGCTCCAAAAGGTCGTCCAAAAGCTCGTTGACGTTGGTGGGGATGCGCTGCGGCTCCTCGCTGTGGCCATTTGAAACCAGCGTTGAAATGGCGGCTTGCGCCATCATCAATTGCGTTAGGTCGTAGTTGATGGAGAGGATGCCCTCGGGTTTGCCCTTTTCATCTTTTACATAAATGGTGCTGGAACGAAGAATTCTGCCGTCGCGCGTTTTGGTGAGATAGTCCAAGTGATCCGGGAATTCACGCTTGCCCTCTTTGAGAGCCTCAAGGGTTTCAAGCGCAATGTGCGATGAGCCGGCCCCTACCTTGCGGTTGGAAACATGACCGTTTTCAATCGCTACAATGGTGTTTTCGGGGTCTTTTGCCGATAGATCGTGCACCACAACTTCACAGTTGGTGCCAAACTGCGTGGCAACCGCCTTCGCAACACGCTCCAAAAGCTCACGCGTCGCCTTGTGCATGTGCAATCCCCCTAAAAAATTTTTTGGTTCACCTACAATATACCACAATACGGCACAATTTCAATAGCAATCTCAAAAATTTTTTTGTAATCTAAAAGTTTTTATGGCACAGAGGCATTGAAAAAGCATGCGACGGATGTTACAATATATTTGACAATCAAAAAGCAAGCATTTTCAGCCGGCTGTAAGGAAGTGCCACGCGCGCGGGCCTAAAAATCTTTTAAAACAAGGTTTTTGGGCGCGCTTTTTACATTTCAAGCAATCGAATTTAGAAATTTGCCCGCAGCATGTGCGGGAAGCATCGAATTGCCAAAAAAACAGAACATATTAAAATACGAAAAAGAAAAAAGGGGTGCCGACATGTATATTATCGGAAACGGAAGGCTCATCACGCGCGACGACGCTATGCCGTACTTGGAAAATGGCGCTGTGGCAGTGAAAGGAACAAAAATCGTCGAGGTTGGCGAGACCAAGGCGCTTTTGCGCCGCTATCCGGAAGCGCAGTTCATCGACGCGCGCGGTCTTGTGATCATGCCCGCGTTCATCAACGCGCATTCGCACATTTACAGCGCCCTCGCGCGCGGCCTTTCCATCAAGGGCCACAACCCGCAAAACTTCTACGAAATCCTCGACGGCATGTGGTGGAAGATCGACCGCAATCTGACGCGCGAATTCACCCGCAGAAGCGCCTATCAGACCTACCTCGATTGCATCAAAACCGGCTGCACCACGCTCATCGACCATCACGCGAGCTACTGTGAGGTGGAGGGGAGCCTGTTTGAGCTGGAGGCGGTTGCCAAGGAGCTTGGCGTGCGCACCTCGCTTTGCTACGAGGTGAGCGACCGCGACGGCGAGGAGAAGTGCAAAGCCGCCATCAAGGAAAATGCGGATTTCATCACCCACTGCGAAAAGCAAAACGACCCCATGGTGAAGGCGATGTTCGGCCTGCACGCGGCGTTTACCCTTTCCGACAAAACGCTTGACGCTTGCGCCGAAGCAAACAACGGCCGCGTGGGCTTCCACGTGCATGTGGCCGAGGGTATGGACGACGTGTACGATTCCTTGCGCAACCACGGTACGCGCACGGTAAACCGCCTGTTGAACCACGGCATTTTGGGCGACAAAACGCTTTTGATCCACTGCATCCATCTGAATGCAGCGGAAATGGATATTATAAAAGAAACAAACGGCATGGTGGTGAACAACCCCGAGTCCAACATGGGCAACGCCGTGGGCTGCTCGCCGGTTCTTGAAATGTTCAAAAAAGGCCTTCTTGTTGGCCTTGGCACCGACGCGTACACCTACGATATGCTTGAAAGCCTTAAGGTTGCGCTCATCATCCAGCGGCACAACGCCTGCTTGCCAAACGTTGGCTGGATGGAAGCAACCCAAATGCTCTTTAAAAACAACCCGCGCATCATGTCGCGCTTCTTCGACGAGCCGCTTGGCGTGTTGAAGGCCGGCGCCGCTGCGGATGTGATCGTGATGGACTACAAGCCGTTCACCCCATTCGGTGCGGAAAATGTAGATGGCCACATGATCTTCGGCATGACGGGCAGGCAGTGCGAAACGGTTGTTGCAAACGGCAGGCTCCTCATGCACGACAGGCAGCTTGTTGGCATTGACGAGCAGGAAATCAACGCGAAAACCCACGAGGCCGCAAAACGCCTCTGGGCGGCACTCTAAGAGAAAGAGAAAGGAGCGCATACCATGAGCGAGCGCATGACACCGATCCCCTTTAACCAACTGATGGACTGGCTTTTCACCGAGCGCGAAAAACACGGCGCGGTGTTTGGCGTAAAGGATCCATACCAAAAAAAGAACGAAAAAAACCTGACGTTGTTCGGCGAGCCGCTTGAAACGCCCTTCGGACCTGCGGCAGGCCCCAACACGCAGCTTGCGCAGAACATCATAGCCTCGTACTATGCGGGCGCGCGCTTCTTCGAGCTCAAGACCGTGCAGAAGATGGACGGAGAGGAGCTTGCCGCGTGCATCGGCCGCCCGTGCATCCTCGCTTCCGACGAGGGATACAACTGCGAATGGTCCACCGAGCTTACCGTGCCGCAGGCGTTTGACGAATACGTCAAGGCCTTTGTGGCGCTGAAGTTGATCGCAAAGCTTTGGAACCTCGGCTCGCCCGACGGCTTCCAGTTCAACATGAGCGTAGGGTACGACCTCGCGGGCATCAAAACAGAAAAGCTCGACCGCTTCATCGAGGGTATGAAAAACGCCTCCGAAACGCCGATTTTTAAAGAATGCCTTGCGGAATTGAAAAAGCGCTTCCCCAAAGAGGAGAAGTTCATCGATTCCATCACGCCGCGCATTTGCACGGGCGTTACGGTTTCCACGCTCCACGGCTGCCCGCCGCAGGAAATTGAAAGCATCGCTTCCTACCTGATTATGGAGAAGGGACTCAACACCTTCGTAAAGTGCAACCCCACCATTTTGGGGTATGAGTTTGCGCGCGAGCGTCTTGATTCGCTCGGGTTCGACTACGTTGCGTTTGACCGCCACCATTTCGAAGAGGACCTTCAGTACAGCGACGCGGTGCCCATGTTCTCGCGCCTGAGCGCCCTTGCAAAGTCCAAGGGGCTCACGTTCGGGTTGAAGCTTTCCAATACCTTCCCTGTGGATGTGAAGCAAAACGAGCTTCCGTCTAACGAAATGTACATGTCCGGCCGCGCGCTGTTCCCGCTCACCATCGAAATGGCGAACCGCTTTGCGCGCGAGTTTAACGGCAAGCTTCGCCTTTCCTTCTCCGGCGGTGCGGATGCGTTCAACATCGTGGAGCTGTTTGACGCGGGTATTTGGCCCATCACCGTGGCGACCACCATTTTGAAGCCCGGCGGCTATGCGCGCCTTACCCAGCTGGCAAAGGAGCTTGAAACCCGCCCCTATGGCGATTTTACGGGCGTGGACGTTGAAGCGGTTGCCAAGTTGAGCGAAAATTGCGTAAACGACAGCCACTTGAAAAAGCCCCTAAAGCCCCTGCCGAGCCGCAAGCTTTCAACCAAAGTACCGCTGATCGATTGCTTCGTGGCGCCCTGCGAGGGCGGCTGCCCCATTCATCAGGACATTCCGGAATACATCGAGCTTTGTGGCAAGGGCCTGTTCTCGGATGCGCTTAAAGTGATCCTTGAAAAGAACCCCTTACCGTTCATCACGGGCACCATCTGCCCGCACCGTTGCACCGACAAGTGTACCCGCCACTTCTATGAGGAGCCGGTTCACATCCGTGAAACCAAGCTCGTGGCTGCCGAAAACGGTCACCGCGATTACCTTGCGACGCTCAAGGTGCCAAGGAAATCCGCCAAAGTTAAGGTTGCAGTCATCGGCGCCGGCCCCGCCGGCCTTGCGGCTGCGTACTTCATTGCCCGCGCGGGCTATACCGTAACGGTGTTTGAAAAGGAACAAACGGCGGGCGGCCTTGTGCGCCATGTGATACCGGAGTTCCGTATTTCCACAAAGGCCATCGAAAGCGACGTGCGCCTCATCGAGCGCATGGGCGTGCAGTTCGAGTTCGGCAAGGAAGCGCCGGACAAGAAGGCCCTTGAAGAAATGGGCTACCATTACATCATCCTCGCCGTGGGCGCGTACGAGCCCGGCAGGCTCGAGCTCGACGGCGGCTCCATCAACGTGATCGAGTTTTTGCGCGACGCGAAAAACGCCCCGCAAACCCTTAACTTGGGCGAAAGCGTCGCCGTGATCGGCGGTGGCAACAGCGCCATGGACGCCGCGCGCGCCGCAAAGCGCATCCAGGGCGTAAAGCGCGTATCCCTTGTTTACAGGCGCACCAAAAAGTACATGCCTGCCGACGAGGAAGAACTTGAATTTGCGCTTGAAGACGGCGTGGAGTTTATGGAACTTCTTGCCCCTGTGAAGCGTGAGGGTGGCAAGCTCGTTTGCAAAAAAATGAAGCTTGGCGCGCCGGATGCTAGCGGCAGGCGCAGCCCCGTGGAAACGGGCGAGATTGTAGAAGTGCCCGCAGATACGGTGATCTCCGCCGTGGGCGAACATGTGGAAGAAAAGCTGCTCACGAGCTACGGCGTGGCGTTTGAAAAAGGCAAACCCGCCCTTCGCACCGACAACGTGTTTGTTGCGGGCGACGCGCTGCGCGGTCCCGCTACCGTGGTGGAGGCGATTGCCGACGCCGCGAAGTGCACCGAGCAGATCTTGGGCGAAGCGTACCGCTTTGACCTTCCCGAGAACGCATACCCCACCTACAAGGAAACGCTTGAAAAGAAGGCAGTCCTTCGCGCGCCCACCGGCTGCGAGGCCGACCGCTGCCTTGCGTGCAACACGGTTTGCGAAAACTGCGTGAGCGTTTGCCCCAACCGCGCCAACCTTGCCATTCATGTGAACGGCAAAAAGATGCGCCAGATTTTGCATGTTGATTATATGTGCAACGAGTGCGGCAACTGCACGGCATTCTGCCCGCACGATAGCGCGCCCTACAAGGAAAAGCTCACCTACTTCGCCAACGAGCATGACTTCCTCGACAGCGAAAACCCCGGCTTCTACCTCACGGGCAAGCACAGCGTAAGGCTCCGCCTCTCCGGCGG
>JAEZGQ010000091.1 GCA_023416895.1 Bacillota bacterium
TTCCCGAAATTCCCTCGGTGACACCCGTTCCCTCCGGCGCCATCAAACTTGCGGATCCTTCTTTGTTTTTCGGTGAGGAGGCCATAGAAGCCGTTTCCGCCGACACCGTGCTTTTTACCTTCAAATCCGTGGAAGCCTATCAAGCGGAAAACTATTTTGCTGTTTTGCGCGCGCTCAACTATGATGCAAAGCCGGCAAGCCTCGAACAGGTACTTCCGTTTACCGTTGCTTCGGGTGGCATAAAGCTTACGTTTGCCATGAACCCGAACGGTGGGCTTAATATGACCGCACCTGAAGGCACCGTTTTCGCCTATGAGAACGTGCCCGTAACTGCCGCATACCTCGATCAAAACGGCATCACCGCCGCGCAATATTTCAGTCTTGCGGCCCACCGCCGCTCCACCGCCGTCAATTACGCGGGAAACAGCCCCAGCAATTATTCTAACGGCGCACGCGCAGCCTCGCAGAACAATATCCTCTACATTTGCGACGCCTTTGGGCAAACGGGGATTTACGCGCTTGACCCCGCCAGCGGTGAAACGGTGCGCATCAGCGCGGAACCTAAGGCCGCTTCCGATTTGGGCGTTGCGGGCGATTTTATTTATTACTGTGTATACGGCGCAAAAAGCCGTGTGTATCGTTTGAAAACGGACGGCAGCACAGCACCCGAACTGTTGATGGAAAACGCAGAAAACCTTCGTGTTTACGGCGACCGCTTGTTCTATACGGACACGCTAAGCGGGGCGCTCATGCGCACAAACCTGACGGGTCAAAATGCAGAAACTGTGCTGGAAAAGGCCGGAAAATTCATCAACATCGCGAACAACCGGCTATATTGCGCAAACCCGAACGGGAAGCGTGGCATTTATTCCTTTGCGCTCAACGGCGGCGACGAGCGCAAGCTGAGCGATGCAAACTGCAACGGCATTGCCGTATACGGTGAAATGCTTTACTACATCAGCGGTTCATCGGACGGGCGGCAGGTATATGTAATCAGCGTCAACGGCAGCGAAGCAAAGCTTTTGAGCCGCGTAAGCGCCAAGGGGATTGCCGCCAACCACGAAAGCGTGTTTTTTACCGGCACAACGGATGAAACGCTTTACCGGCTCGATCGTTTGAGCGGCAAGGTAAAAACCTTCGCATCCGAGGGGCACGCGCTTTTGACGCTTCCCACAGCCCCAAGTTATCTTCTCTATTACACCGGCGAATATGATAAGCCGCGCCTTTACAACACGGAAACGGGCAAAACCGCAAGGCCGGATTTTTCCTGAGCACACTGTCTACCGATCGCCCTATTTCAGAAGGCGAATCAAGTGCTATTTTAATTCACGGACACAAAAGGCGCGAAGCAACCGCTTCGCGCCTTTTCCGTTTCATTCCGTTTTAAGAAGTGGTGAAACGCACCTTCTTGTTTTGCCGCCGTTTACCGAAGGTTCGGGTCAGTCGGCGGGCGCTTGTTCACCTGCGTCTGTGAAAAATCGGGCGTACCCACGGCAAATCCCGCGTTCGCCTGTTGTTCTCGCAAGAGCCTTTCACGCTTACGCTTTGCACGCGCGATGCGCTCACGCTCTTTCTTTTCAAGCACCGAAAGCACGATAAGCGCAATGCCGGAAACAAAGGTCAACACGCCGAGCACGATAAGCGCCGTGCGAAGCGCCGTGCGCACGGAGTTTCCTACGGATTCGCCAAGCGTTTCGGGAACCTCCTCCTGTACGATCTCGGATGTTGCGCCGGTGGTTAAAAAGCCGCTGCCAAGGTAACTTGCGGCGATGTTTGCGGTGTAGGTATAGGGGTTGCCCGCCGGATCCGTAAGGCTTAAAGTGAACACCAAATCGCGCGGTTCGCCCACATAAATGGTTTGCTCGGTAAACTGCTCGCCCTTAGGGAACGCCTCAAGCCTGTAAAGCTCGCCGGCCGTTTGCTCACTGAGAATAAGGTCCTTCATTTCAAGCTCGCCGGTGTTGGTAAACGTAAACTTTACCCGAATGCTACCCGCGGCGTTGAGCGTTTCAAGAACCTCAGCCTTAAAATTGACACCAAGAAGGCTTGGATCAATGTACTTGCGCACAACATAGCTCTTGGTCGTATCCTCGTAAGCTTGACCGGAATCGGTCGCAGCGCTCACGCTGAAGGAAACATAACGTTCCTCTTCGGTTTGCACTTTGTAGGTAAGCTTTTTTCCTTCGCCAACGGCGAGCGAAAAGGTCTCGTCGTTCACGGAGTTGCCAAGCTCGTCCTTTACGCTGATGCGCCTGAGCTTTTGGTTGCCGGTGTTGGTGAGAAGAATGGAAAACGTAACGCCCTCGGCGCTTGATTGCCCCTGTTCCACTTCAACAGAAAGCTTGGTGTTGACCATACCGATTTGGAGCGAAGCGATGGTGCTGAAGGTCTGCGGGGCGCTTTGCCCCTCCGGCGTATAGGTAACGACAGGTGCGCTCGTTACGGTTTCATAATCCATTTCAAACAGATAGTCAAACTTGTAAGACTCGCCGGGTGCAAGCGTAATATCTTTGAAGATCGGTGTTTTTCCGGCAAGTTCACTGTCGGCAAGGGATATTTTTTTGAGCGCCACCGTGCCGCTGTTGACGACCGTGTAAGAGATGGTTACGGTTTCCCCCGGGGAGGCAGACGTGCTGCTCGCGGTGCGGGTAAGTGTAACGGCGCTCGTGCTGCCGCGAAGAATGGTAACGGAAGCAGCGCCGGTTTTTATCTCGCCGTTTTCTGTCCAAGAAAGATCAAAGCTTAAAGGCTGGTTCAAAAGCGCGTCAGGAATCGTAGCGGAAACGGAAAAGGTTTTCGATTCGCCGGGGTTGATGGTTGCACCCGCCGTGTCAAAAATCAGCTGGTAAGGATTGGATATGGTAATGTTCTCCATCGGCGCATCGCCATCGTTGCTGACGTTTATGGAAATCGTAGCAACGCCCTCAGCGCTAAGCGCGGCCGGATCGGCGCTCGCCTTTATGGTTGCCGCAAGCGCGGTGCCGCAAAGGCATGTAAGCATTAAAAATACCGCCGCAAGCGCGATCAGTCTCTTTTTCATAGGTGGTTCCTCTCCATATCCGCTTAAAAGTATATCGTTTCTCCCCATATGGCATAAAACGGCACATGTTGATACCCAAATACCGCGGGAAGCTAGTCATTCGTACCAACCATTATACAAGAAAAGGCTGCATCACGCCACCTTTGCGGCAAAAATCTAAAATTTGTTCAAAACTTAAGCGGCCGCGTGTCGCCGTTTCATGCAAAACAAGGTGCGTTCACAAAAGCCTGCAAGCCTTAGCGATCGCTGCTTGGAGCTCCTCCGGCGTTGGCGCTTCGGAAACCGCATGAAAATCATACGGCATCGCATCAAACATACCGTTCTTGTTTTCAAGCGTTGCCGCTACGGGTGCGGGGAGATTTCCGTTCATGCGCCTTACAAAACCTTCCTTGATCCTTTCCTAACAAACAGCGCGCTTTACCGTTCTTCCTCGCGCAAATAACCCTGTTCAAGGGTCTCCAAAACCGCACGCCCATCGGTGCGCTCGGTAATCTCCTTCAAAAATGCATCCATGCGCTCCCCGCGCACCATCGCGCGAATGGTCACGTTTTCTGCAAACACGCACTCCACGTCACCCGCGTTTTGGCGCACATAGCCCTCCACCGCGCCATAACGCGCATAGTCAAGCCGCAATTCCACCCGACGAGCCGGGCGCATATGGACTACGCCTGCCGCTGCAACTGCCTCCGAAGCCGTACGGGAATAGGCGCGTACAAGCCCGCCCGCACCCAAAAGCACGCCGCCGAAATAGCGCGTGGCAATAACGAGCGTATCCGTTACACCGCGGCTTTTCAAAACCTCCAGCATCGGAAGACCTGCCGTGCCGCCCGGTTCCCCATCGTCGCTGAAACGCG
>JAEZGQ010000097.1 GCA_023416895.1 Bacillota bacterium
CAGTGCATCGTGGTACAGGAAACGGAATACACGGGCGCAGGAAAGCACCTCAACCCGCAGCTTTCCTTTGCGCGTAAAAACGGCATCGACATCCGCTTCGGCGACCCCAAAGAGGAGGTCGCTGGCAGAAACATTATTTTGCCCAAACATCCGTCGCTGCTTCAAGCGCGCGAGGTGGATATGGCGCATCTTCGCGCGTCGCTCATCAAAAACGCGCTTCAAGCGCACGGCGGCAAATACACGGAAGAAGACCTCGCCTTTTTGGCGGAAGAAACCAAAACCGACACCGAATTTGTACTTCGGTGTATCAAGGAGGAGCAGGCATGAAACGGGCAGACGATTTTGAAGCGCGCAGCGGGCATTTGAAAAACCTGACGGATGCGGAGCTTGAGCAGCGCTTCTGGAGCCTTGCCGAGGAGCTTGTAAACCCCATGCTCAAGCTCGGTTACGAAAACACAACGCCTTCGGTGGAGCGCTCGGTGCTTTTGCGCATGGGTTTTTCCTCCATTGAGGCAAAAAGCATTGTGGATGCGTGCGTGGATCATCGGCTCATCGGCCACGGTGCGGGCAATGTTGTTTACAAGATCGCAAAAAGGCACAACCTTCCCATCCGCGAGGCGGGCGTGGCCCTTGCAAACGGGGAATACTGGGATGAGGCCGAAACGCTTTTCAACGGGGGTAATGTATGAACGAAGAATATAGGCTTGACCCCACCCAAAACATCGATGTGGAAAAAATCCTCGAAAACCTTGAGGATTACCGCCCCAGAAGGCGCGGCTGGACGTGGCGCGAACCCGTAAAGGATCTAAAAATGGGCGCGTTCACCTATCAGGATTGCTCAATGCCTTTAAAGGCTTCTGTTCCGCTGCCGCCGGCGCACAACTTCGGCGACATCGACCCGCAGCCCGCACCCGTAATCACCACGGAAATCGCTTCAGGCCGCTTTGAAGACGACATCCGCCGCATGCGCATGGCCGCGCACCACGGCGCGGATCACATCATGGTCATCCGCACGGCAGGCCAGTCGCATTTCGACGGGCTCATCGAAGGCACCCCGCAGGGCATGGGCGGCGTACCCATTACAAGGAAACAGGTGCGCGCGCAAAGAAAAGCGCTCGACCTCATTGAGGACGAAGTCGGTAGGCCCATCAACTACCACTCCTATGTGAGCGGCGTCGCAGGCCCGGACATTGCCGTGATGTTTGCCGAGGAAGGCGTAAACGGTGCACATCAGGACCCGCAGTACAACGTAATTTACCGCAACATCAACATGGTGCGTTCGTTTGTGGACGCGTGCGAATCCAAAAAGGTCATGGCATGGGCGAACATGGCGCAGATCGACGGCGCGCACAATGCCAACGCCACCGCACGCGATGCGTGGAAGGTGATGCCCGAGCTTATGGTGCAGCACGCCATCAACGCCATTTTCTCCGCCAAGGTAGGCATGCCGAAAAAGAACATTTGCCTTTCCACCGTACCGCCCACGGCGACACCCGCACCCTGCGTGTACATCGACCTTCCCTATGCGGTGGCGCTTCGCGAACTGTTCCGCGAGTACCGCATGCGCGCACAGATGAACACAAAGTACATCGAAGCCTCCACCCGCGAAGCGACTGTGACCCATGTTTTGAACATGGTCATCAGCAAACTTACAAGCGCGGACATCCAGTCCACCATTACGCCGGACGAAGGTCGCAACGTGCCTTGGCACATCTATAACATCGAAGCGTGCGATACCGCCAAGCAAACGCTCGTGGGCTTGGATGGGCTTATGGAAATGGTAGAGCTCAAAGACACCGGCTACCTTCGCGAAAAGGCGCGCGAGCTCAAAGAGCGCGCGGTGCTGTTCATGGAGGAAATGCTTGAAATGGGCGGCTATTATAAGGCCGTGGAAGCCGGCTACTTCGTGGACAGCGGCATGTTCCCCGAGCGCAACGGTGACGGTATTGTAAGGAAAATGGATGGCGGCATCGGTGCCGGCATGATCTACAAGCGTGAGAAGGATTATTTTGCGCCCGTTACCGCGCACTACGGCTACAACAACGTGGCGCAGTACGACGAAGCCGCGATCAATAACCCCGCGCAGCTCATCGGCGGCTGCACGCTCGAATGTCCCGAAAAAATCGTATACATCGACGAGCTTGACGAAACCGACAACGCTTCCGTCCGCATGAGCGAGGTCGCGGCCTACAAAAATCCGGGCGCGAAGCAACTCAGGCCGGAAATGGAATGGCTAGCGGATGGCACCGTAATGCTTACCATGTTCTTCCCCACCGAAAAGAAGGTGGCTTCCGCAGCGGCGCTTGCATTTGCCCGCAAAATGAACCTTACCGACCCCGAGGTGATCAACTGCGAGGTCATGCACGGGGCAGAAGGCACGCGCATTGAAGTAAAGGGAAAAGTGCCCTTCAGCGTGAATGTGGATGAGCTTGTCATCCCCAAGGATCCCGAGGTGTTAAGCGACGACGAGCTTCGCGCTGCCATCGAGAAAAAGCACATGCGGGTCGTTTGCGGCACGGTTGGCGAGGATGAACACAGCGTGGGCCTTCGCGAGATCATCGACATCAAGCACGGCGGCATTGAAAAATACGGCATCGAGGTACATTATCTTGGCACCTCCGTACCGCCCGAAAAGCTTGTGAACGCCGCCATCGAGCTGAATGCGGATGCCATTTTGGCCTCCACCGTCATCAGCCACGACGACATTCACTATAAAAACATCTCCAAAATCAACCGCATCGCCACGGAAATGGGCGTACGCGATAAGCTGATGTTCCTCGCGGGCGGCACGCAGGTTGACCCTGCCATCGCGCGCAAAAATGGCGCGGACGAAGGTTTTTCGCGCGGCACGCACGGCAACCATGTGGCGACTTTCCTCGTCAAACGCAGGCGCGAAATGGGCATGGAGTAGGCACATCGGGGCTTCGCCCCGATATGCCTGTCAAAAAAGTGCCGTAAGTCACTTTTTTGAGATTTACAGGAACAACCTGTGCCTATGGCACGGTCGGTTGTTCCTGTAAGGAAAGCCTTGCGAGGCAAGGCTTTCCGCCGCCACCGCACATATCGCTGGCGGCGGTCAAAAGCCTCCGGGGGTCTTGACCCCCGAAACCCCAAGAGAGCGGACGGGGTTGGGTTTCGCCCCGGGTTCCGCAGCAAAACGCCGGAGGTTTGCTTGTTCATCGACGTACTTGTTGCCGAAATTGGCTCCACGACCACGGTGGTCAGCGCGTTTGGCGCGCTCGACACCGCACGCCCGCGTTTTTTGGGGCAGGGCTTCGCGCCTACCTCCGTTCTGGAGGGCGACGTGCGCGTAGGTCTCAACGGCGCCATCCGTTCGCTTGCCGAAACGTTGGGAGCCGAAAAAATTTCCTACGGCGAAATGTTTGCCACGTCGAGCGCCGCGGGCGGGCTTCGCATGTGCGTTCACGGCCTCGTGTACGATATGACGGTGAAGGCTGCGGAGGCCGCGGCTTTGGGCGCGGGCGCCATCGTTAAGCTCGCCACCGCCGGAAAGCTTACCGACTTTGACCTTGCGGATATGATCGCTACAAAGCCAAACCTCATCATGCTCGCGGGCGGAACCGATTACGGCGAGCGCGAAACCGCGCTTTATAACGCCGAGCGCCTGTGCAATTGCGGCTTAAATGTACCCGTCATTTATGCGGGCAACGTGCAAAACCAAAGCGCGATCAAGGCGATGTTCGAGGCAAAAAACATCCCTGTTTACATCACGGAAAACGTGTACCCGAAACTTGACAAGCTCAACATTGAGCCCGCGCGGCGCATCATCCACGAGGTGTTCGCCGAGCACATCGTGAAAGCGCCGGGCATGGAGCATGTGCGCGACATGGTAAGGGGGAGCATCCTCCCCACGCCGGGCGCAGTGATGGAAGCCGCCCAGCTTCTTTACGGTGAGATCGGCGACCTTGTGTGCGTGGACATCGGGGGTGCAACCACGGATGTACACTCCGTTACCGCAGGTTCCGATGAAATTTCTGCCCTGCTTACGGCACCGGAACCTTTTGCCAAGCGTACTGTGGAAGGCGACCTTGGGCTTTACGTCAACGCCAAAAACCTTGTGGAAATGCTCGGTGCGGATACGCTTTCCCGTGAGCTTCAGCTCGATGTGGAAGACGTGATGCACCATTATGAGCCCATTCCGAAAACGGAGGCGCAGCTTAAGCTTACGGAGCGGCTGTGCTTGGAAGCGGGGCGCGTGGCGCTATCAAGGCACGCGGGGCAGCTCCGCTACATCTACACACCTTCCGGCAGAAAAACGCTTGCCGAGGGGAAAGACCTTACCGCCGTCAAGTACATTGTCGGCACGGGCGGTGCGTTGACGCGGCTTCCCGATCGGGAAAATATCCTTCGTTTGCTGGGTGATTGTAACAAAACCGGCATGATGCTTTACCCGCGCCCGGGTGAATTGAAGCTTTTGTTCGACGAGCACTACATTATGGCGTCGCTGGGCGCGCTTTCAAAACGATACGGAGGAGAGGCGCTTCTTCTTTTGAAGCAAAGCCTCAACATTGCATGATATGTATCCTGCGCTTACGGTAAACTTAAAAAAACTGAAGCACAACATCGATTTTTTAATGAAGCTGTGCGAAAAAAACGGGATTCAAGTAGCCTTCGTTACAAAATGCGTGTGTGCAGACAGCCGCATTGCGGAGCTTATTGAAGCAAGCGGCGCATGGATGGTTGCCGACTCGCGCGTGCAAAACCTCGACGCGATTCGCACCAATAAGCCGAAGCTTCTTTTGCGCGTTTCGGCCCCGAGCGAGGTTGAGGAAACCGTTCGTGCGGCAGAATATAGCCTTCAAAGCGAAATTTCGGTGATTCGCGCGCTCGGCGCAGCGGCGAAAGCCCAAAAGAGAAAGCATGGAGTCATCCTCATGGCGGACATGGGGGATTTGCGCGAGGGCATCTTTTTTGAAAACGAAGCACTTCTTCTTGAAACCGCCAAAGCGGTTTTGCAGGAGCCGTGGCTTGCGTTAAGCGGCCTTGGCACCAACCTCACCTGTTACGGCTCCATTGTCCCGAGCGAAGAAAATATGAACGGCCTTGTGCGCCTTGCCGAAAAGCTTCGGGAAGAGTTTGGCGTTGAACTGCCGATTGTATCGGGCGGAAACTCAAGCACGATGGGGCTTTTGGAAAAAGGTTTGCTCCCCAAGGGCATCAACCACCTTCGCATCGGCGAAGCGTTTCTTCTTGGGCATGATACCTCGCGCTTTCGCGTGATGGATGGTCTTTACGGTGATGCGTTCATTTTGGAAGCAGAGCTTGCCGAGGTGCAGAAAAAACCTTCCGTGCCCATTGGCGAGCGCTACAAAAACGCGTTCGGCGAAGTGGTAGAATACCCCGATAAGGGCGAAATGCTAAGGGGTGTGCTGGCCATCGGCCGCCAGGATGCAGCGGTTGAGGGGCTTACGCCGCTCGATGCCGGCGTGGAAATTTTAGGCGCGTCAAGCGACCACATGATTGTGGATCTTACCGCCGCGAACGGGCGCTTTCGCGTGGGCGACACGCTCCGCTTTGTGCCCGATTACGGCGCGCTTTTGCGGCTTTACACAAGCGCTTATGTAGAAAAACGGTAT
>JAEZGQ010000142.1 GCA_023416895.1 Bacillota bacterium
CCCTTGGGTACCATGATTCACTGCATCGAGCTCAAGCCCGGTAAGGGCGCGCTGCTTGTACGCAGCGCGGGAAACGCCGCCCAGCTCATGGCCAAGGAAGGCGCTTATGCGCAAGTCAGGCTCCCGAGCGGCGAAGTGCGCCTCATCCCCATGAACGCAAAGGCGACCATCGGCCAGGTCGGCAACGTCGACCACGAGAACATTAAGCTCGGTAAGGCCGGTCGCACCCGCCATAAGGGCTTTAGGCCCACCGTACGCGGCAGCGTCATGAACCCCGTGGATCACCCGCACGGCGGCGGCGAAGGTAAATCGCCCATCGGCCGTTCCGGCCCTGTGACCCCGTGGGGCAAGCCCGCTCTTGGCTACAAGACCCGCAAGACCAAGAACGCGAGCAACAAGTTGATCGTCCGCCGTCGCAACGGCAAGTGATAGCGAAAGGAGCACACCATGAGCAGGTCAATCAAAAAAGGACCGTTTGTCAGCGAGCGTCTGCTTGCACGCATCACGGCCATGAACGCAAGCGGCAAGAAGCAGGTTGTTAAGACCTGGTCCCGCGCATCCACCATTTTCCCGGATATGGTCGGGCACACCATCGCCGTTCACGACGGCAGGAAGCATGTTCCGGTGTACGTGACCGAGGAAATGGTCGGCCATAAGCTGGGCGAGTTCGCCCCCACCCGTACTTTCCGCGGCCACAGGGGCTCCGAGAAGTCCACGGGCGGCAAATAAAAGGAGGAAGCGAAAATGGCAACCAGATCCAGAGAAAAAGCCGCGGCACGCCGCGAGAACGCCGATAAAAGGCCCCGCGCGATCGCCCGTTATGTCAGGATATCCTCCCGCAAGATCAAGATCGTAGTTGATTTGATCCGCGGTAAGAGCGTGAAGGAAGCTCAGGCCATCCTGATGTTCACACCCAAAGCGGCCAGCGAGCCCGTAGCGAAGCTCCTTAAGTCCGCCATTGCGAACGCCGAGAACAACCTCGATCTTTCCGCCGACACCCTCTACGTCGCGGAAGCGTACGCAAACCAAGGTCCGACGCTCAAACGCTTCACACCGCGCGCACAAGGAAGGGCAACGCCCATCCGCAAGCGCACGAGCCATATCACGATCGTCTTGGACCAGGCTAAGTAAGGAGGGTTTTATGGGACAGAAAGTAAATCCGAATGGTTTCCGCGTCGGCGTCATCAAGGATTGGAACACGCGTTGGTACGCATCCAAAAAGGATTTTGCCGATTATCTCGTTGAAGATAAGAAAATCAGGGATCACCTGAAGAAGGTGCATTATGCCGCGGGCGTCTCCAAGATCGACATCGAGCGCGCCGCAAGCAAAATCACCGTAAGTATCCACACCGCACGCCCCGGCATGCTCATCGGCAAAGGCGGCGTAGGCGTGGACGCGATCAAGGCGGATGTAACAGCGCTCGTGGGCAAGCCCGTGAACGTAAACATCCTCGAGATCCGCAACCCCGATGCAAACGCGCAGCTCGTGGCTGAGAACATCGCAGCACAGCTCGAGAAGCGCATTTCCTTCCGCCGTGCGATGAAACAGGCCATGATGCGCGCCACCAAAGCCGGCGCAAAGGGCATCAAGCTTATGTGCTCCGGCCGCTTGGGCGGCGCGGAAATCGCCCGCAGAGAAGGTTATCACGAGGGCTCCATCCCCCTGCAGACCATGCGCGCCGATATCGAATACGGCTTTGCCGAGGCGCGTACCACTTACGGCCGTATAGGCTGCAAGGTTTGGATCTACAAGGGCGAAGTGCTCAACAGGCAGAAGAAAGCGTAAGGAGGCAATAACCATGTTGATGCCGAAGAGAGTAAAACGCAGGAGAGTACACCGCGGCCGTATGAAGGGCACCGCCCACCGCGGAAATACCATCACCTACGGCGAATATGGTCTTGTTGCCACCGAACCCGCATGGGTCACAAGCAACCAGATCGAGGCTGCCCGTATCGCGATGACGCGTTACATCAAGCGCGGTGGCCAGGTATGGATCAAAATCTTCCCCGATAAGCCGGTTACCGAAAAACCCGCCGAAACCCGCATGGGCAGCGGCAAGGGTTCTCCGGAATACTGGGTTGCGGTGGTCAAGCCCGGCCGCGTGATGTTCGAGATCGCAGGCGTTGAAGAGGAAGTTGCGCACGAGGCGCTTCGCTTGGCGCTCCATAAGCTCCCCCTCAAGGGCAAGGTCATTAAGAAGGAAAACAACGAGGTAGGCGGTGAGAGCGATGAAGGCTAACGAACTGAGAAAGATGACGACGGAAGAGCTCACGGCAAAGGAAAAAGAGCTGAAGACCGAGCTTTTCAACCTCCGCTTCCAATTGGCCGTCGGCCAGCTCACCAATCCCCAAAGGATCCGTGAGTGCAAAAAGGATGTTGCCCGTGTGAAGACGCTCCTTTGCGAGCGCTCGCTCAAGGCGGCCGAGTAGCTGAAAGGAGGATTACACCGTGGAACAAAGAGGTTTTCGCAAAACGCGCGTAGGCGTTGTGGTCAGCGATAAAATGGATAAAACCATCGTCGTGGCGATCAAAACCAAGGTCCGTCACCCCCTCTACGGGAAAATGGTCAACCGTACCCGCAAGTTCAAGGCCCATGATGAGGAGAACGCCTGCGGCATCGGCGACACCGTTGAAATTATGGAAACCCGCCCCCTGAGCAAGGATAAGCGCTGGAGGCTCGTCACGATCATAGAGAACGCCAAGTAAGCCTGAAAGGAGGACCCGAGCATGATTCAGCCACAGACAAGGTTAAAGGTTGCCGATAACAGCGGCGCCAAGGAAATAATGTGCATCCGCGTGCTTGGCGGCTCGTTCCGCCGCAGCGCGAACATCGGCGACGTGATCGTAGCGGCGGTAAAATCCGCTTCGCCCGGCGGCGCCGTAAAGAAGAAGGACGTTGTGAAAGCGGTCATCGTGCGTACCGTATCCGGCCTCCAGAGGCCTGATGGCAGCTACATCCGCTTCGACGACAACGCGGCGGTCATCATCAACGATCAGAAGCAGCCCCGCGGCACCCGTATCTTTGGGCCCGTCGCGAGGGAGCTGCGCGAGAAGGATTACATGAAGATCGTATCCCTCGCGCCCGAAGTGCTTTAATGGAGGATATCCAATGAAGAAGCTGAATGTGAAAAGAGACGACACCGTTGTCGTCATCACGGGCAAAGACAAGGGCAAAAAGGGTAAGGTTATGACCGCGCATCCCGAAGAGGGCCGCGTGGTGGTGCAGAACGTAAACATGGTTACGCGCCACACCAAACCCCGCAAGCAGGGCCAGCAGGGCGGCCGCCTCCATAAGGAAGGCGCCGTGGATGCGTCCAACGTGATGCTTGTATGCCCCAAGTGCGATAAGCCCACCCGCGTCGGCCATGCCGTTTCGGGCGAGAAGAAAGTCCGCATCTGCAAGCAGTGCGGCAAGAACATTGACTAAGGCAGAAGGAGGAAAAGACAGTGGCTAAAAAAGAAACCGCGTCTCAGGCGCCTGCCAAGAAGAAAAAGGCAGCGGAAGAAGCCAAGGCTTTTACCGGCTCTGCCCGCCTGAAAGTGAAATACACCGAAGAAGTCACGGCGCAGCTGAAGGAAAAGTTCGGCTACGAAAACGTGATGGAGATCCCCAGGCTCGAGAAAATCGTTCTCAACATGCGCTTGGGTTCCGATAAGGACAACCCCAAGGCCATCGAGGCCGCCGTGGATGAACTCACCCAGATCGCTGGCCAGAAGGCCGTTGTGACCAAGGCCAAAAAGTCCGTCGCGAACTTCAAGGTGCGCGAGGGCATGACCATCGGCGCAAAGGTCACACTGCACGGCGACCGCATGTTTTACTTTGCCGACAAGCTGATGAACATCGTGCTTCCCCGCGTGCGCGACTTCCGCGGCGTGTCCCAGAAGAGCTTCGACGGGCGTGGCAACTACGCGCTTGGTGTGAAGGAACAGCTGATCTTCCCCGAGATCAACTACGACGAAATCGATAAGATCCGCGGTATGGACATCGTGTTCGTCACCACCGCCAAGACCGACGAAGAAGCCAAAGAACTTCTTAGGCTTCTGGGAATGCCTTTTGAACAGGCTTGACAAGGAGGAAGTAATTAAGTGGCTAAGACAAGCATGAAAATCAGGCAGGCGCGCCCCGCAAAGTTCTCGACCAGGGCGTACACCCGCTGCCGCATCTGCGGCCGTCCCCACTCCGTGCTTCGCAAGTATGGTATTTGCCGCATCTGCTTCCGCGTGCTGGCGCACAAGGGTGAAATCCCTGGCGTCCGCAAGGCAAGCTGGTAAGTGGGCGAAAGGAGGAAATTGAGATGTTAGTAACGGATCCTATTGCCGATATGCTCACCCGCATCCGCAACGCGCTCGTTGCCAGGCATGAGGAAGTTGATATTCCGGCTTCCACCCTCAAAAAGGCCATCGCCGAGATTCTTCTCGCCGAAGGCTACATCAAGGGTTTTGATATGCGCCAGGACGGCGTGGCGAAGTACATCCATGTGACGCTCAAGTACGGTCCCAACAAGACCCGCGTCATCACCGGCCTCAAGCGTATCTCTAAGCCTGGTCTTCGCGTTTACGCCCGCAAGGATAAGCTGCCCAAGGTACTCAACGGCCTCGGCATCGCCATCCTTTCGACTTCGCGCGGCATCATGACCGACCGCGAGGCCCGCAAACAGGGCATCGGCGGCGAAGTGCTCGCGTACATCTGGTAATTCAGGGCGAACAGAACCAATCGCATTTACAAACGATTTCATGGAGGTGTAAAGCATGTCACGAATCGGAAAACTTCCGATTACCATCCCTGGCGGAGTGACAATCACGGTCGGCGACGATAACACCGTGACTGTAAAAGGCCCCAAGGGGCAGTTGAGTGAAAAGATCTCCTCTTTGATCGAGATCAAAGAGGAAAACGCCGTGCTTACGGTAACGCGCACCAGCGACTCTAAGGAGCACCGTTCGCTCCACGGCCTGAGCCGCACGCTTATCAACAATATGGTCGTCGGCACCACTGCGGGCTTCCAAAAGAACCTCGACATCGTCGGCACCGGTTACAAGGCGCAAAAGCAAGGCAACAAGCTGGTGCTTAACGTCGGATATTCCCATCCTGTTGAATTTGTTGAGCCCGACGGCATCACCTTTGAGGTTCCGGCGCCGAACAAAGTCATCGTGAAGGGCATCAACAAGCAGCAGGTCGGTCAAATAGCGGCCGACATCCGCGCGGTGCGTGAGCCGGAACCCTACAAGGGCAAGGGCATCAAATACGACTATGAAGTCGTGCGCCGCAAGGAAGGCAAGACCGGTAAGACCGGCAAATAAGCGCAGAGAAGGAGTGACAACGCATGATTTCAAAGATCGACAAAAACAGTGTGCGTAAAGCTCGTCACGACCGTTCCCGCAGGCATATTGCCGGGACGACCGAGCGGCCGAGGCTGAACGTTTACCGCAGCCTCAAGCACATTTACGCGCAGGTCATCGACGACGGCGTGGGACACACGCTTGCCTCCGCCTCCACGCTGGATCCCGAACTGAAGGCCAAGCTCGAGGGCAAAAACAAGAAGGAAGCCGCGACAATCATCGGCGAAGCCGTTGCCGCGCGCGCGCTCGAAAAGGGCATTCAAAAGGTTGTTTTTGACCGCGGCGGTTACCTTTATACCGGCCGCGTCGCGGAAGTGGCAGCCGGCGCTCGCAAGGGCGGACTGGATTTCTGAGGAGGTAGAAGATGAAGCGTATTGATCCATCCACAATGGATTTGAAAGAAAAGCTCGTTTCGATCAACCGCGTAGCCAAGGTCGTTAAGGGCGGCCGCAATTTCCGTTTCTCCGCGCTTATGGTCGTGGGTGACGGCAATGGCCACGTGGGCGTCGGTATGGGCAAAGCGGCTGAAATCCCCGAAGCCGTGCGCAAGGGCATTGAAGACGCAAAGCGCCACATGGTAGAAGTTCCCCTCGTGGGTACCACCATTCCGCACGCTGTGGAAGGCAAGTTCGGCAAGGGCCATGTACGCATGCTCCCCGCCGAAGCAGGTACCGGCGTTATCGCGGGCGGCCCCGTCCGTGCGGTACTGGAAGCTGTCGGCGTGAGGGATATCCGCACCAAGAGCTACGGCTCCAACAACCCCGCCAACTGCGTGAAGGCTACCTTGGACGGCCTTACCCAGCTTCGCACCGCCGAGCAGATCGCTCGCCTGCGTGGCAAGACCGTTGAAGAGATCCTCGGTTGACAAGGAGGAACGAAAAATGGCTAACCTGAAAATAACGCTCGCCAAGAGCACCATCGGCGCGCTCAAGGATCAGCAGGCGACCGTGAAGGCGCTGGGCCTCAAAAAGACCAACAGCACCGTCGTACAGCCCGATAACGCCTGCATCCGCGGCATGATCTTCAAGGTGAGGCACCTTGTCAAGGTTGAAGAAGTATAACGGGAGGTTTCACGATGAAGTTACATGAGTTAAGACCCCCGGAGGGCTCGACAAGCGCGAAAAAGCGCGTCGGCCGCGGCGTCGGTTCCGGCCTCGGCAAAACCTCCGCAAAAGGCCATAAGGGCCAAAAGGCCCGTAGCGGCAGCAAGAAAAACGGCTTTGAAGGCGGCCAGATGCCCCTCGCACGCCGTTTGCCCAAGCGCGGCTTCACGAACATCTTCGCGAAGGAATACACCATCATCAACATCAGCCAGCTCAACGATCTGGCCGAAGGCACTGTGGTGGACGCAGCCCTCCTCAAGCAGGAAGGCATTATCAGCAAAATCGAAAAGGACGGCCTCAAGGTTCTGGGCCGCGGTGAACTCACAAAGCGCTTGAATGTTAAGGCTGCAAAGTTTTCGGAGACAGCCCAGAAAGCCATTGAGGCCGCGGGCGGAACTGTTGAGGTGCTCTGATGTTTAGAACAATCATTAACGCCTGGCGGGTAAAGGATATAAGGACCCGGATGCTGTTCACACTGCTTTTGATCGTGGTGTACAGGTTCGGCTGCTTTATCCCCGTTCCCGGCGTTGACGCCACGCAGATTGCCGGCATGATTGAACAGTACGACATGCTTGGGTTCTTGAACCTGCTGTCGGGCGGTTCGTTTGCGGACTTCACCATTTTCGCAATGGGCATTTCGCCCTACATCACCGGCCAGATCATCATCCAGCTGCTTACCATCGCCATTCCGGCGCTCGAACGCCTCCAAAAGGAAGAAGATGGCAAGATCAAGCTCGAGAGGATCACAAGGTATGTGGGTATCGGCTTGGCGCTCGTGCAGAGCATCGGCATCGTTCTGAGCCTCGGCTCGGACGTTGTTAAGGATACGAGCTTCCTCACCTACGCGACCATCGGCCTCACCTGTACGGCAGGTACGGCGCTTCTTGTGTGGATGGGTGAGCGCATCACGGAACGCGGCATCGGCAACGGCGTCTCCATGATCATCTTCCTGTCCATCTGCTCGCGCGTAATCCCCGTGATCAGCAGATTCGTGGAAGGCGTGTTCGTAACGAACACGTACAAGTGGTGGATCCTTCCTGCGCTGCTTGTCATCGTGGTACTTCTGGTGGCCGGCGTTGTATTTGTGGATAAGGCGATCCGCCGCATCCCCGTGCAGTACGCCAAAAAGGTCGTGGGGCGCAAGCTCTACGGTGGCCAGAGCTCGCACATTCCCCTCAAGGTCAACGCTAACGGCGTTATGCCGCTGATTTTCGCACTCACCATCATCCAGTTCCCTGCGATGATCGTGCAGTTCCTGAAGCAGGATAGCGGCTTTGTTACCTTCTATGGCAAATATCTTGCTTCGGGCACGCCGGTGTACTATGTGGTGTACGCGCTGATGATTCTCGGATTCGCGTATTTCTACTCCACCATCGCGTTCAACCCCATTGAGATCAGCAAGAACCTCCAGCAGAACGGCGGGTTCATCCCGGGCATTCGTCCGGGCAGGCCCACGAGCGATTACCTTGCCAAAAAGGTGAGCCGTCTCACGCTGTTCGGCGCGATCTTCCTGATGTTCCTCGCAATCGTTCCCGAACTGATCATGCACGGCTTCGGCCTAACGATGCTGTTCGGGCCCACGAGCATTTTGATTCTCGTGAACGTGGCGCTGGAGACGAGCTCGCAGCTTGAGTCCATGATGCTCATGCGTCATTACAAGGGCTTCTTGGGTTAAACGGAAAGGCGAATCGATGAACGTTGTGCTTTTAGGCGCTCCCGGCGCCGGAAAAGGTACGCTGGCCTCGCAGATGTGCCAAGCCTACGGGCTTAGGCACATCTCCACGGGCGACATGCTTCGCGCGCACATGCGCGAGGCAACCGCGCTTGGCATACAGGCGCGCGCCTATGTGGACGCCGGCAAACTGGTGCCGGACGCGCTCATCATCGAAATGGTGCGCGAACGCCTCAATGAGCCGGACTGCCAAAAGGGCTGTCTGCTCGACGGGTTTCCGCGTACGGCGGCGCAGGCGGAAGCGCTTGCAGCCATCGCAAAGATCGACATGGTGCTCTACATCGACGTGGCCGTGGAAGCGCTTGTAAAGCGCATCAGCGGCAGGCGCGTGTGCGGGAAATGCGGCACGGTGTACCACACCTCCTGGCACGACCGGGAGGAATGTGCAAAGTGCGGCGAACCGCTCAGCATCCGTGACGACGACAAACCTGAAACGGTGCTTCACCGCATCGAGGTTTACAACCAGAACACGGAGCCGCTCATCGGCTATTACAAGGAAAAGGGCCTTTTGAAGGCCGTAGACGGCAGCGGAACGCCTGAAGAGGTGTTCGAAGCCGTGAAAACCCTTGTGGAGAAACGCGTATGACACTCACCATCAAGACGCCCGAGCAGATCGAAAAAATGCGCGCGGCAGGAAACGTTGTTGCGCAAACGCTCGAAATGCTCCACGACATGGTTCGCCCCGGCGTAACCACGGGCGAACTTGACAAGGCGGCCGACGCGTTCATCCGCAGCAAAGGCGCAATTCCCTCGTTCCTCGGGTTCAGCGGGTACCCAAAAAGCATCTGTACCTCGGTAAACGCGCAGGTGGTACACGGCATCCCCGGAAGCTATGCTTTGAAGGATGGCGACATCGTGAGCGTGGACGTGGGCGCGGTGCTTAACGGCTGGCAGGGCGACGCGGCGCGAACCTTCTATGTGGGCTCAGTCGCGCCGGAGGTGCAAAAGCTTTGCGAGGTCACAAGGGAATGTTTCTTTGAGGGCATCAAGTTCGCAAAGCCAGGGTACCACATCGCGGATATTTCCGCGGCCATCGAAAAGCATGCCGTAAGCCACGGCTATAGCGTGGTGCGAGAGCTGACCGGCCACGGCATCGGAACACACATGCACGAACCCCCGAGCATCCCGAACTTCGTTGACCCGCGCGACGGCAGGGGCGTAAAGCTCGTAAAGGGCATGACGCTGGCCATCGAGCCCATGATCAACCTTGGGAAGCGCGATGTATGGACGCTTGCGGACGGCTGGACAGTGGAGGCGCGCGACAAAAAGCCAAGCGCGCACTACGAAAACACCATTGCCGTAACCGATGGCGAACCGCTGGTGCTTACACTCACTAGAGGATGCTAATGGAACATGATATAATAGGAATCGTAGCGGTTTCGCGCGCAGGAAGGGATAAGGGCAGGCGCTTTGCGGTGATTGGTATCGCGGACGAAAGCTGCGTATACGTGGTGGACGGTAAAACGCGCCGGCTTGAAAAGCCAAAAAAGAAAAAGCTCAGACACCTTTCCATGGAAAAGACGCGCATACCGCTTGACGAAACGCTTTTAAGAGGCGACAGGGGCGCAGCGGATGCATTCATCCGAAAAGCGCTCGCGGCGCTTGCAACGAACCAATGCGATTGTAATGAGGAGGGGTAGCTTGTCTAAAACGGACGTCATCGAGGTTGAAGGCGTTGTGACCGACTCGTTCCCGAACGCGATGTTCGAGGTACAGTTGGAGAACGGGCATAAAATTCTTGCGCATATTTCCGGCAAGCTGCGCATGAACTTCATACGTATTTTGCCGGGCGACAAGGTGACAGTGGAACTGTCCCCCTATGATTTACAGCGCGGCCGCATCACCTGGCGCGCGAAGAACTAAAACAGGAGGAAACTTGAAATGAAAGTGAAACCCTCGGTCAAAGCCATTTGCGAAAAGTGCAAAATCATCAGGCGCAAAGGCCGTGTCATGGTGATCTGCGAGAACCCCAAGCACAAGCAAAAGCAGGGCTAAGGTGCGCTTGAGAAGTGGGAATATGACCAGTGGCGAGAGATTTTTTCGCCAGACACGGCAAATTTCCGCAGGAATACCGCTAAGTATTTCAAGGAAATGAAACGCAGTACGGCGGGAAAAAATCCGCCAATGGGCGTGTTACCATTTTCAAACGCAGCTTATCCCCCTTGCCTTTTGTCGGCAAAAACTTGCCGGTGCGGCTGCCGCTAGGGTATTGACCCGCGCGGAATCCGGTAAGCTAACATAGAATTGATAGAAATCATTACGGAGGTGTACACACGATATGGCACGTATTTCCGGCGTTGACTTGCCCAGAGAAAAGCGCGTTGAGATTGGCCTTACATACATTTATGGCGTAGGCCGCAAAACCGCAAACGACATTCTCGCCGCAACCGGAATTTCGCCCGACACCCGCATTAGGGATCTGAGCGAGGTCGAGGTAAACAAACTCAGGGAGTACATCGACCACAACCTTAAGGTTGAGGGCGATTTGAGGCGTGAGGTTTCCTTGAACATCAAGCGCCTGATCGAAATCGGCTGCTACCGCGGCGTCCGTCACCGCAAGGGCCTGCCCGTCCGCGGCCAGAGCACCAAGCAGAACGCCCGCACGCGCAAGGGTCCCAAGCGCACCGTCGGCGGCAGGAAGAAGTAAGGAGGAAGCGTAACAATGGCAAAAGCATCCGGATCCACCGGCAAGGTGAAAAAAACCGCAACGCGTAAGCGCCGTGAGAAAAAGAACATTGAGCGTGGCGCCGCGCACATTCGTTCCTCCTTCAATAACACCATGGTGACCATTACCGACGTGCAGGGCAACGCGCTTGCGTGGTCCTCTGCAGGCGGTCTCGGCTTCCGCGGTTCCAGGAAGAGCACCCCCTTCGCGGCGCAGATGGCTGCCGAAACGGCCGCCAAAGCCGCCATGGAGCATGGCCTTCGCACCGTTGAAGTGTACGTAAAGGGTCCCGGTTCCGGACGTGAAGCCGCCATCCGCGCGCTGCAGTCCGCCGGCCTCGAGGTCAACATGATCAAGGACGTGACGCCCATCCCGCACAACGGTTGCCGTCCGCCCAAGCGCAGAAGAGTTTAAGGAGGCACGAGAATGGCCAGATATACCGATTCCGTTTGCAGGCAGTGCCGCCGCGAGGGCATGAAACTGTTCCTCAAGGGCGATCGTTGCTATAGCGCAAAATGCGCTGTCACCAAGCGTCACACCCCCCCGGGCCAGCATGGCCAGGCGAGGGCGAAGAAGATGTCCGAATACGGCATCCAGCTTCGTGAAAAGCAAAAATGCCGCCGCACCTACGGTGTATTGGAATCCCAGTTTAGGAAATACTATACAATGGCAACCAATATGCGTGGCGTAACCGGCGAAAACATGCTTGGGCTTTTGGAGCGCAGGCTTGATAACGTCATCTACCGTCTTAACCTTGCGGGCAGCCGTCCTCAGGCGCGCCAGCTCGTAAATCACGGCCACTTCCGCGTGGACGGTAAGAAGGTGGACATCCCGTCGTATTTGGTGAAGCCCGGTCAGATCATCACGGTGCGCGAGCGCAGCCGCGATATGGACTATCTCAAGGAACTGCGCGAGCAGGGTGCCGCCAAGCCCATCCCCAAGTGGCTCGATCTTGATGCCGCGAACCTGACGGGTAAGGTAGTGGCGCTGCCGCAGCGCGACGACATCGACCTTACCATCGAGGAGCACCTCATCATCGAGTTCTACTCCAGGTAATGCGATACGTTCGTGCCCTTATCGACTGACCAGAAATCAAGAGAGGGGATATGGATATGATAGAAATCGAAAGACCCAAGATCGAACGTGTGGAGATGACGGAGGACTACGGCAAATTTGTGGTGGAACCGCTCGAAAGAGGCTTCGGCATTACTTTGGGCAATTCGCTGCGCCGCGTGCTGCTTTCGTCCCTTCCGGGCGTTGCGGTTTCGTCGGTCAAGATAGATGGCGTCCTGCATGAGTTTTCCACCATTGAGGGCGTGAAGGAAGACGTCACCGAAATTATCCTCAACCTCAAGGAGCTTTGCGTAAAGCTGCACGCTGAGGGCAGCAAGAAGGTCATCATCGACGCCAAGGGCGAATGCGAAATCAAGGCGGGGGATATCATCGGGGATGCGGATGTGGAGATCATCAATCCCGAGCTTCACATCGCAACGCTCGCAGCCAACGCCAAGCTTTACATGGAGATCGTTCTGGAGCACGGCCGTGGTTATGTGACCGCGGAGCGCAACAAGAAGCAGGATATGCCCATCGGGCAGATCGCGGTGGACTCCATTTACACGCCCATCCGCAAGGTGAACTTCCGCGTGGAGGATACCCGCGTCGGCCAGATCACCGACTACGACAAGCTTACGCTCGAAGTTTGGACGGACGGCAGCATTAAGCCCGACGAGGCGGTAAGCCTTGCGGCGAAGATCCTTTCCGAGCACCTGATGCTCTTCATCAACCTCACGGAGCACGTGCAGGGCGTGGAGATCATGGTGGAAAAGGAAGAGGACAAGAAAGAGAAAATCCTCGAGATGACCATCGAGGAGCTGGATCTTTCCGTGCGTTCGTACAACTGCCTCAAGCGCGCAGGCATCAACACCGTCGAGGAGTTGGTCATGCGCAACGAGGAAGAGATGATGAAGGTCCGCAACCTTGGGCGCAAGTCGCTCGAGGAGGTACAGCAGAAGCTGCTCGCGCTGGGCTTGTCATTGCGTCATAACGAAGACTAATTAGGAGGAAGGAACATGCCAAACCGCAGGCTGAACAAAGCGACGGATCAGCGCGTTGCGATGCTTCGCAACATGACCACCGCTCTTCTTTGGAACGGTAAGATCATCACGACCGAAACGCGCGCCAAAGAAGTCCGCCCCATTGCAGAAAAGCTCATCACCCTTGCCGTGAAAGAGCATAAAAACACCGTAACCGTGGAAAAGGAGACCCGCAACGACAAGCAACAGGTCGTAAAAGTAACCAAAACCAACGACCTGCCCTCCAAGCTTGCCGCCCGCAGGCAGATCATGTCGTACCTCTATGACATTCCTCTGGCCAAGCAGGACAAGGAATCCAAGTCCGAGTACAAAGAGCGCGAAAGGAAGAACCCCCACCCCGTGGTGGAAAAGCTCTTCACCGAAATCGCTCCCAAGTACGAAGGCCGCAACGGCGGTTACACCCGCATGCTTAAGCTCGGGCCGCGCCGTGGTGACGCCGCCGAAATGGTCGTGCTGGAGCTCGTCTAAGCGCCGTATAAAGTTTATAACAAGAAAAACCGCCATGTTTGCATGACGGTTTTTTTATGTCACACAAGTGGCTTGCGCCACTTGTGTGAGGGTTGCAGGAATCGCCTGTGCG
Organism: Bacillota bacterium; assembly: GCA_023416895.1. GTDB lineage: Bacteria > Bacillota > Clostridia > Christensenellales > CAG-138 > UBA7707. The sequence goes on from JAEZGQ010000142.1 coordinate 13,512, forward strand.
TTCCGCACGGGCGGCAATTCCTGAGCGGAACGGCTTACGGTGTAAGCCGCTCCGCCGCCACCGCACATGTCGCTGGCGACGGTTGGAAGCCTCCGAGGGCTGCGGCCCCCGAACCCCCTAAGGGTATTTTTGTCAAACTGAAACCGCTATGTTTTGCATGACGGTTTTTTGTTATGTAAAAAGCGGATATTCAGCGAATGTAATTTATAAAGCACCTGCCAGAACTATGGGTATTCGTAGTCTTTTACATGGTCAAAACTTTCCTGTTTTACGGTACCGGAATTGTTCACGAAAAACGTCACTTCATCAATGCCCACGGTATTATGCGCGCCGACGTACGGATAGATGCGGAATGTTATATAGTAACCGTATTGCACATGAGAAATGGACAAAACTTCGCCCATATAGTTATTCACATGAACGCCTTGTTGAAGGCCATAATAGCAATCCACAGCGTTCTGCAACTGCGGATAAAAACATGTAAGGAGCAATCCGTTGCGAAGCTCAACTTCATAAGATTGCTCCCCGATTTGCGCAAAAAGAATCCAGATTGTCGCAACGAGAATGACCGCCATGATCGCAAGGAGCACTTTCTTCATACTTCGCACCGCCCTGTTGCTAGTCTTGTGGAGGGTACTATGCTTTATATTACATATTTGGCGGTGTATTTATGAAACGAGAAAAAGAGGTGGCCGCCTTATGAGCCACCGCGCATGCCGCTGAAGGTGACCGGAGTGAAGCGTTCCAGCAGATTAGAAAAAAGAATCGTTTCAGGACATAGATCTACTCCTGAGGCGGCGAAGCGGATGACTTTGCGTCATACTGACAGAAAAACAGAAGTTTGCTTTACAAACCGACAACAACCATGTATGATAGATAAGTATTGTAAAGTATCGTTTGCGGGCGACCCGCAAAACATCCCGCATCATAAAGGATTGTGCTTTCTGACAAGTCGTATTTACGGTACAGCATGCACGGGAATTGAGACCCGTGCGATGAAACGGGGCTTTCCGGCTCCGCCGTATAAATACTTGAACTTGTGGCGTATTAACAATTTCGAAAGACGTTGCTATTCGGCAAGGTCTTTGTTTTTTATGCTGAACCCCGGAAAAGAAATGAGGAAACATTGAAATACCATGAACTACTATCGGAGGGGATGAAAGCCACGCTCGAACTTGCGGGCTACACAACCCCCACGCCCATTCAGGAAAAGACCTTGGAACTGATTCTGAACAAATGGGATATCCTGGGCATTGCCCAAACCGGCACGGGCAAAACCGCCGCATTCGCCGTGCCCATCATTGAAAGGGCATTTACGGATAACCAAAAAACACAGGCGCTCGTGCTTTGCCCCACCCGCGAGCTTGCGCTGCAGACCACGGAGGTTTTCCGCAAGCTTTCGACCGGTACGAAGCTTCGTACCGTCAGCGTTTACGGCGGACAGTCTGCAACCGTTCAGATACGCGCGCTTCGCGCAGGAGCGCAGATCGTTGTCGGCACCCCCGGCAGGGTGAAAGACTTGATCCAGCGCAATGTTTTGAAGCTGCAAAACGTACGAACCGTAGTGCTGGACGAAGCGGATGAAATGCTGGATTTTGGCTTTTTGCCCGATATAAAAGCGATTCTTGCAAATGTTACAGGCAAGCACCAGACGCTGCTGTTTTCCGCAACCATGAACAAGGGCGTAACGGAAGTGGCGAAACAGTTCCAAAATGACCCGGTTCGCATCGAGCTCGGCAACCGCAACGAGCCCACCGAAACCGTGCGGCAGTCCTATCTGACCACAGCCGAACAGCAGAAGTCAGGTGCTGTGCAAGGCCTTATCAAGCGGGAGCAGCCCCGCTTGGCGTTGATATTTTGCAACACGAGAAGGCGCGTAAAGAACCTGCAAAAGCAGCTTCTGTTGCAGGGGCTCCCCGTTTCCTGCCTGCATGGCGATTTGAGCCAAAGCCAGCGCGACACGATCATGGATACGTTTCGCAAAGGTAAAACGACTGTTCTTGTGGCAACGGATGTGGCGGCGCGGGGCATTGACGTGAGTAACATCGACCTTGTGATCAACTACGACATCCCCGATAAGATGGAGTATTACGTGCACCGCATCGGCCGGACAGGTCGTGCCGGCCACGCCGGAAGGGCTTGCACACTGGTCAGCCCGCAGGACAACGGCAAAATAATGGACATCGAACGGCGATTCCGTATCAAGCTTACCAAGGAGCAGGCAATCTCCTGCTAAAACAGCAACCAAAAAGGGAGCTGCCCGATGAATCGGGCAGTTCTATTTTATTCCAGGCACAAATTGCCCGATTCGTACCGATAAAAGCCCGTTGGCGCTCTTTTTATGGTATACTATTAAAAAAGATGTAAAAACGCGGTGCTTTTGAAAGCCCGTGAAACAGGACGAAAGAATGAGCGTTATCGCATCAGGAAAGTAAAAGGTAAAACATGGTTCAAAAGAATGGTAAGAGCGGTGGCCGCTACTTTGTAAGGGTCTATTTGCACAGCGGCACCAGCACCAACCCGCTGGGCAGCGAAGAATTGGCGATTTTTTGTGAATGCGATTCTCCGGAGCCCACCACCGATGAGGTAAAAAAGAGGGAGCTGGTTCAATGGGTCAACAGCAACCCCAAATGTAAAAAGAACCAAAGCAATGAAACCTACAGAATCTCCAAGCATGCGGATGCCATGACCGTGGTTTTTCTGGCGGAACGGGAGATACAGGCCTGTCACTCGGCCAATCGTATTTTCCCGTGTTTGGTTTCCTAAGCTGGGTTTTGAAACATGTTACGAAAACGGTATGTTAACGAAAAGCAGGTGCCGAAAGGTATCTGCTTCGGCTTATTAAAAAAGGCGGCGTAAGCCGCCTTTTGCATACCAAAAAAGTGCCTTGCATCATTTTTTTGAGGATTGCAGAAATTGCCTGCAAAGGCCCGCAAAGCGCCCGAAGCGTCTCGCGCTGAGAGCTGCGTTCCGCACGGGCGGTAATACCTGAGCGGAACGGCTTATGGTGTAAGCCGCTCCGCCGCCACCGCACAACTTCCAGTTGATTGCCGGTTTTATAAACGATACGTTTTCCACTGTTTGGTTTTCCTCTCCATAAAGATAACAAACAATATGGCGTGCCGCAACCGTCCTCTGTCACAGCGCGCGAAGGAGCATGTTCAAGTGATGATGTATCTTAATCAACGGGCGCATTTTATAAAACTCGGTGGGCTTCCCTGTGAGATGCGAGCCATTGGCAAAGCCGGGTGTAAAAACAGTTGAAAGAAGTAAGGATGAAATTACATATCAATTGACAGTTGTGCAAAACGTCGTTAGAATAGTGGCTGCGGCAACTAATTGTTCGAATAATGTGAGAGGAGGCATGAATATGATTATGAAGGATGTTTGGGCCATACAGCGTTATGGCTTTATCTACATATCGGATCGGCTCATGAGCACATCCGTGCACGGCGGCGATTTTATGGTATTGGATTATCTTGATACGCATACCGATGTTGACCAAGAAATGATCGCGGACTATATGATGGTGGATAAGGCAACCATTACAAAATCATTGGTACGTTTGGAACAATTCGGTTATCTGGCCCGCACAACGAATTGTGAGGATAGGCGTAAAAAAAACGTCTGCTTAACAGAGGACGGCCGCCGCATCCATGGCAAAATCAAGAGTGTTGCTAAGGAGTGGAAGGAAGTTTTGATCGACGGATTTACAGCGGAAGAAATTGAGCAGTTTGCGCACTTATGCTGCAAGGCGGCAAAGAACGCACAGACGAAATACAAAGAAATGAAGAATCAAGTTTAAAGGTTTGGCAGTATCATTTTTTGGCATGCCCCGACAACGGAAAGGTTATTTGATGAACGAAACAACTGTGAACGAAAATGCCCTCGTAAACGAAAAAGCAAACAAAAGCACCCTCTATGTTCTTGTACTGACGCTTATTATCACCGTGATGAACGGTACTGTATTCAATGTTGCCCTGCCCACCATTATAGCGGATATGGGGCTTACTGTCCTTCAGGGCAGTTGGATTGGCACTGCCTACTTAACGATTTTTGCAGTGGGCACATTAACCTACGGCAAACTTACCGAAAAATTCAAGACATCCACGCTCATTACCTTCGGCCTTGTTACGCTATGCATCGGGTCGATTGTTGGCCTTGTAACCAAAAACTTTACTCTTTTAATCGTTAGCCGTCTCATTCAAGCGGTAGGTTCCTCTGTTATGCCTACAATGGGTCAATTGATACCCTACCGCCTGTTCCCTGCAAACAAGCGTGGTCAGGCGTTGGGGCTTGTTGCGGCAGGCATGGCGTTGGGCGGGCTGCTCGGCGCGCTCGTGTCAGGAGTTATCACGACGTTTTTAGGATGGCGGTGGCTGTTCGTCATGCCGCTCATCGTGCTGTTTGTGCTGCCCGTGTTTCGTCACAACCTTCGCGGTGAAGCTTTGCCGCTCCACCCGCAAACGCGCATCGATTGGTTTGGCGGGGCGCTGCTGTTAATCACCGTGGCTTCCCTCATGCTTACGTTTACGCTTTTGAACCTATGGATGGTTTTGCTTACGGCCTTGCTCATCGCTGCCTTGATTGTTTGGATGCGCCGCGCAAAGCAGCCATTCCTACAGCTGTCCGTATTTAATAACAAGCGGTTTGTCATTCTGTTGGTTGCTACGGTGATGTTTGGCATACTCAGCTTTGGCATACCGTTTATACTGCCGCTCATGTTAGCAAATGTTCAAGCGGCAGACGCGGCAGCGATCAGCCTTGTGATTTTCCCGGGAACGGTCATAGCCGCTTTGATGGCACGCACCGGTGGCCAACTGATCGACAAAAAGGGCAATGCTTTTATGGTTAAGGTATCTGTCATACCCATGATTGTTTTGCTTGTGATTATGGCCGTGAGCTGCGGCTGGTCGTTGATCTTTACAGCCTTGCTGATGGTGTTCTTTTGCACGACGCAGGTGTTTTTGCAGACTGTGCTGAACAACAGCGTATCCCATACACTCTCTCCAAAGGAAAGCGGCGTTGGATTTGGTATGTTCACCATGACCACCTACATCGCCGGTGCGCTCGCAAACGTGTTGATCGGCCTACTGGTAAGTTTCTTTACACAAACGCCAATACAGCTTAGTCCCGTGCTTCTAAACGGCGACGCGTATGCCTACAGCAATGCGCTTCTTGCGATGATTGTGCCTGCGTTGTTGATTGGGCTGGTGTTTGTTGTGTTCTTTAAAATGCGCAAAGCTGAGAAAGCAGGAGCGGAAGAGAGCATAGAAGCTTAAAACAATGGGCTCAAATTGTTGACAAACGCCCCGTTTGAAAAAAACGGGGCGTTTTCATTTCAACAACAAAAAGCTTGTTTGGTAAACTTCAAGCCTTTGGAGCATACATGGCTTTGAGTAAGAACAATAGAATTTCCTTATAAAACAACAAAAAGCGATAATGGTTCTCGCTTTACGCTGGCATGCAAACATGCTATGTTATGCATATATCATTTCATAATGTGAAAGGGGTTGTGGTTATGCGTAAACTGGTTGTTTTAACGCTGGTGCTTTTCCTTTGTTTAATACCCGCCACCAGCATTGCCGCAAAAAACTCCATCGCGATCAATGTATCACTCAATACCCCAGTGACCGATTCAATCCTGGCTGATCTTAACAAGCATGGTAAGGTTCTTACCGTACTTGAAGACATCAACTGCCTGACCATGAAAGTATACGCGAGTGAATTGGCAAACATCCAAGGTCTTTCTTATGTTTCCGCGGCAAACCCCGACGCAATACGGAAAAGTGCGCCCATCAACACAGTCGCTGCAACGAATTTTACCAACGGGCTTAGCACATGGGATCTGGATGCCGTTAATGTAACAGATTTCGGTGCAAACGGCCGCACAGTAGAATATGACGGTACGGGTGTTTACGTGGCCGTGTTGGATACCGGTCTAGTGGACAATTGGCGTCAATACTTCCCGGAGCAGCGAATCGCAGAGGAATATGCCATTTCGTTCGGCGGTGGCGGCGGCGAGAGGGGGGCGGTATCCTCTCAACCGAACAAGTGGGAGCACGATCAGGATTCTCACGGTACCCATGTTACAAGCTCCATACTCGGCTATAGCTTATCGGGCGTAGCAATCAACGGCACAGCGCCAAACGTTACGGTGATTCCTGTAAAGGTTTTGAACCAAAACGGATCGGGCTGGTCTTCGGTCGTAGCAATGGGTATTGATTATGTAGCAGAACTTAAACTGCATCAGCTTGCAGACGTCCCTGTTATTATCAACATGAGCCTTGGCGGACCTGCGCTTGATGCAATGGAGAAAGCCGCAATCGACAAGGCGGTAGAGGCGGGCGTCATCATCGTGGCGTCTGCGGGCAATGAAGGCACAGCGGGCATGGGCTACCCCGGCGCGTACGAGCCGGTGATCTCCGTCGCCGCTTCCGGTTGGAGAGGAGAATGGACGTCATCTTCTTGGTGGCTCCTAGATGTGCCGGATCCTACCAGCGCGGACGATTTCTACATTGCCGATTTCTCCGGCAGGCAACTTCCCGGGCAAGACCTTGATGTTGCTGCGCCCGGTTCCTGGATCGTCGGCCCCTATCAAGTAAACAACGGACATATCGGCTATTACTTCCTTGGCGGCACCTCCATGGCAAGCCCGCATGTTGCAGGGATTGTGGCGCTCATGGCACAAAAGAACCCCACACTGATAGCAGCTGAGGTTGAAAGTATTCTTGAAGCATCCGCAGTGCCTATGCCGGCAGGAAGCTGTACCATCCTAAATGGCAACGGTGCATCTGAGACCGTGTCGTGGGATGCCGATGCAACCGGTTCGGGCCTTGTTGATGCGGCGGCTGCCCTTGCTCTGCTTCCATAGCGTCACGTACAAACCAAGTAAAACCATTCCGCCATGGTACCACGAAAACAAAAAGCCAGCATTTGCTGGCTTTTTGGCTGTTGCAAGGGTAAAACAATCCGCACCCGTTACCCGCGCCATTCCACAAGCCGCTCGAGCGCGCGGCGGGGACGTGCATCGGGCGCTTCGTCGGCATAGCCAAGGGTTACGGCGGCAAGTAAAAGTGAATCCTCCTCAAGCCACGTGCAAAGCTCCTTGTAGGCAAAAAAGGTATCCGCAATCCAAAGCGAGCCAAGGCCAAGCTCTGTCGCCTTCAGCAGCATGTGCTCAATTGCGCCGCCTACGGACTGTGCGTCAACAAGCGAAAGCACATGGTCGGAAACGGAGCGCGCTTCAGGGTGAAAAATATCGCGGCGGCTGAACACAAACACTGTTACGGGTGCTTCCTTCATGATACGGAAGGTGTTTTCCGCGCTGCCGGTGGGGATACCCGCCTCGCGACAGGCTTCGAGGCCTGCGTCAAGGCAGGCGGCCATTTCCTTGCGCGCCTCACCTTGCACCACAACAAAACGCCAAGGCTGCAAGTTTTTGCCGGAGGGGGCAAGCCGCGCGGCCTCGAGAATTTCAAGCAATGCCTCGCGGGGGATGGGGTCGCCTTTGAAGCGGCGAATGCTCCTGCGGTTTTGTATGGCGGTCATAAGCTCCATGGTCGTTCGTTCCTTTCAAAATAGAGTTTGAAGAAGGTTACAGGTGAATTTGAAAATCCCCGAAGGAGAAAGTACCCGCACCGTGATGCAGCGCGTTTTTTGCGGCCAGCTCGCAAAACGCCGCGTCCGCGCGCATCAAAAGGTCATTTGGTACGTCGAGCGCATGGTGCGCGGGAAGAATGCGCGA
>JAEZGQ010000185.1 GCA_023416895.1 Bacillota bacterium
GCACTCAACGAGCTTACCTGCGTAGAAAACGGATACATCGTTACGGAAAACGGCGTGATCCAAGGCGTGTACGAGGTATTGCCCGGGGAATATCGACACGTACAGGTGGAGGATTACGGCGATAAGCTTATCATTCCGTCGTTTTGCGATATGCACCTGCACGCGCCGCAGTACCCAATGCTCGGCCTGGGGATGGATTTACAGCTATTAGAATGGCTTAACCGTTATACCTTCAAGACTGAGGCGGCATTTCGGGATACGGATTACGCACGGCGAATGTACCGCAAGCTCGCTTCGGAGCTTATCAAAAAGGGTACCACACGCGTGGTCATGTTTTCGAGCGTCCATCGCGAGGCTACCCATGTGCTCATGGAGGAGCTTGAGCGTGCGGGCGTCACAGGCTATGTGGGCAAGGTAAACATGGATCGCAACACCTCAGATGAGCTGTGTGAAACCGCTGAGGGCTCGTTGAGCGAAACCCGCCGCTTCGTGGAGGAATGCGTAGGCCGTTACAAGCACCTAAAGCCAATCATCACGCCGCGCTTCACACCCACATGCAGCGACGCGCTCATGGAGGGGCTCGGCCGCTTGGCTGCGGAGTACGGCCTTCGGGTACAATCGCACCTTTCCGAAAACCGCGAGGAGGTGGAGTGGGTAAAAGAACTCCATCCCGATTGCGAACATTACTACCAGACCTACGAAAAGTACGGCCTCTGGAAGGAAAACACCGTTATGGCGCACTGCGTGTATTCCGACGATACGGAACGCGCCGCCATGAAACGTGCGGGCGTCGTTGTTGCGCATTGCCCGGATTCCAACGTCAACATCGCCTCGGGGCTTGCGCCGGTGCGGCTGATGCTGGAGGAGGGCGTAAACGTGGTGCTCGGTTCCGACATTGCGGGCGGCGCGCTTCTTTCCATGCGCGATACCGCCACGTCGGCTGTACGCGCCTCCAAGTTCCGTTGGCTGTTTTCCGACAAAAAAGAGAATTTCCTTACCGTGGCGGAGGCGTTTTACCTTGCCACGTCGGCTGGCCAGTCCTATTTCGGCGCAGGGCCGGGCTTCCAAAAAGGCGATTCGCTGCATGCGCTCGTTCTCGATGACAGCGCGCTGCCCGAAGCGTCGCGCCCGCTTTCGCTCTGTGAGCGCCTTGAGCGCCTCATGTACGCCACCGACGACAATACCATCGTAGCGCGTTACAGCGAAGGGGAGCGGCGCTAGCGCTCCGCTTTCGCTCAAGTGTCGTTCCGCCACTTGAGCGAGGTCGCTGCGGCGAGATAATCGGGCAAGAGGCGATAGCCTCCTGCCCGATTTGTTTACAGCCGAACTCGCTCACCGCTCGTCCGTCTGCAAGGTGTCCTTTCCGCCGCACATGTCGCTGGAAAGGACTTATTTTTTATGGCGTAATTCTGCAGCATTGCTCGATATAAATGGCAAGAGAAAAGTAGCGCTTTTGACAAAATCGCTGCATGAAAAACTTGTTATTCCGTGTAGGATGTTGGATAATGAGCGCAGCAGACAAATGAAGGAGGCATGCAAATGAGCATCATCCTGTCTGGCGGCGGGGACCCAGTTGCGGTCATACCCATCGATCAATATTTTTCATCCATCCTTGATTTGCGAAAGACAGTGCTTTATATACCGATCGCAATGGAAGGTCGCCGTTATAGTTTTGATGAATGCTTTGCATGGTTCAAAAGGACTTACGGTGAATATGGTGTTTCAAATATTGAGCTATGCACCGATTTAGGAACCGTAAACTTGGATAGCAGGTATGGCGCGGTATTCATTGGCGGCGGGAATACTTTTGTGTTGTTAGATAAAATTCAGCGTTCAAGTTTCGCTGTACAAATGCGCTCGTATTTAGACTCGGGTGGGATATTGTATGGAAGTTCTGCCGGAGCAATTGTATGTGGAAAAACGATTGAACCGGCTCATTGTTTGGATGATAACCTTGTCGCAAGCACGATTCATATATAGCCGGTTTGGATCGTGATCTTTTTTTGCTTTATGAAGAATCGGGGCTGGTTTTTGATGGTGCTAAAATATCGCAAGTAGGTAAACCATTTGTTCGCAAGCATGTGTCAACGCCTCCTTGACCTTTTAAAATCTTTACTCCAAAAGCAAAAATCGGGATGGAACGATGTTCCATCCCGATTCGTTTCTTATACAAAGTTGTTTTACTGATAATCAAGATAGTCGCCGCGCTTGTAGTCGTAAATTGCGCCGTTGGCGAACTTGTCGATGTTTTCGAGAGCCTTGCCCGTGCCAATCGCCACGCAGGAAATCGGATCTTCGGCAATGTAGCAGGGAACCTTCGTCTGGTCGGCAATGAACTTGTCGATGCCGTAAAGAAGGCCGCCGCCGCCCGTCAGGCAAATGCCGCTTTCCGTGATGTCGCTCGCGAGCTCAGGCGGGGTACGCTCGAACATGGTACGCACGCTTTCGAGAATGGCTTGAAGCGGCTCTTCCAGCGCGTCGATCATTTCGTTGGAGCCTACCACGATGGCCTGCGGAAGGCCGGAAATGAGGTTTCTGCCGCGTACGTCGATGAACACTTGCTCCTTGCGCGGGTACGCGGAACCGATGCGAATCTTCATTTCTTCGGCGGTGCGTTCGCCGATGAGGAGGTTATGCTTTTTGCGCATGTAGCGAACGATCGACTCGTCGAAGCGGTCGCCCGCAACCTTGATGGAGCTTGAGAGCACGGCGTTGCTCAACGAAAGGATGGCGATGTCGGTCGTACCGCCGCCGATGTCCACGATCATGGAGCCGCGCGGCTGGCTGATATCGATGCCCGCACCGATTGCCGCGGCAAGCGGTTCCTCAATGAGGTAGGTGTGGCGCGCGCCAGCTTCCTCGGTCGCGTCTATTACGGAACGCTTTTCTACTTCCGTTACGCCGGAGGGAACGCAAACCACTACGCGGGGCTTGAAGAAAATATGCGTGCCGACTACTTTTTTAAGGAAGTGGCGCAGCAAACGCTCCGTCACGTCGTAGTTGGAAATAACGCCGTCGCGCAGCGGCCGCATGGCGACGATGCTCCCGGGGGTACGCCCAAGCATCCTGCGCGCTTCTTCACCGATGGCGAGAATGCGACCGGTCACCTTTTCAATGGCGACAACGGAGGGCTCACGTAGCACAATGCCCTTGCCTTTTACATACACAAGCACGCTCGCCGTGCCGAGATCGATGCCGACGTCATTGAATTCAAACAGACCCATACGATTATCCCTTCGTAACAGATCGGTACATGCCGCGCTTCCGCCCTCGGAAAACCGGAACGTGGGCGCATTCTGCCCCGAAATGAAGATGTTGCAGTCGGAACGTGTCGAAAACTCTACACGCGGGACTATTTTAACATTTTATCATAAGGCGGACAAGTACGCGCACACAAAAATTGAACATTTTATAAAATAAAGCGGTACAACGCCCGTGCGCTTGTGATTATATCCGGTATGGGCTATAATTCTTATTATCCCCCGCGCAGAACGAAAGGAGGGGAGCTCCCCCACAATGATGATGAAAAAGAGCGTATTGCTTTTGCTTTTGCTATGTTTTGCGGCCATGGCTGCATGTGCGCCGGATGTGCCGGTGAATATTGAAGCGCAATCTCCCGCGCCTGAACCTACACAAGCCCAATTCCCCGCGCCTACCGCACCGATCACGCCGCTTCCCACAGCCTCTCAGCCGAACGCTAACGGGGAAAACCTCAACGCAAACCCCGATGAAGAGGAATATTCGCCCGATGAGCTCAACGGCGTGGCTGACCCAAACGAACAGCTTCCTTCGCATACTTCCTACGACGAGGCAAAGGCGATTAACCCAGACGTAATCGGCTGGCTGACCATCGATGATACACTGATCGACTATCCCGTTGTGCGTACGGTAGACAACAATTATTACCTCGGGCACGATGTGGAACGCAATAAGAGCAAGTACGGCGCCATTTTCATGGATTTTCGAAATGCGGAAACCTACCAGCAGAGGCACATCATCCTCTACGGTCACAACATGAAAAATGGAACCATGTTCCACGACCTTAACAACTTTAAGCAGAAAGACTTTTTCGATTCGCACAAGACCATCAAGTTTTACTGGGACGGTGTGGATACGGAATGGCAGGTATATCTTGCTTACATTATAATGCCCAATACCATTTACCACATCCATGTGCGCTTTGCGGACGACCAAGCGTTTGCGGACATCATGAACCAAACCATTGAGTACGCAAAGACCGTAAAGCCCATGAACTACGATCCCTCCGTCACCATCGGGCCCAACGACAAGGTGCTTACGCTTTCCACCTGCACCTATGAATATGATGGCTCATATTTCGCCGTGATGGCAAAACGGATCAAGTAAGTATCGTGAATGCACCGTAAAACGGCGTGCAGCGATGGGGAACCGTTGCTGAGCGCCGTTTGTTTTACTTTAGCCGGTGCTTCTAATATTTGAGGTGAAAGCATGATAAGGTCCATAATGCAAATGTACATGAAAGGCAGCGTGGAAGCGGCCGCACTCTATCAAAAAGCCTTCGAGGCGGAGCTTTTCAATGAATATAAGGATGAAAACGGAAACTACATACACGCGGAGCTCAACGCGTTTGGACAGATTCTTGCGATATCCGAAGCGGATACGGAACGCACATCCTCAACTACAATGCAGTTTTGCTTCCATATGGGTGAGGACGGCGAAGCGGCGGTAAAACGGGCGTACGAGAAGTTAAAAGTCGGGGCGGAGATCTTGCATCCCATAGGCCCGTGCTTTTTTAGCCCTTGCATGTTCGGCTTGATCGACAGGTTCGGGGTCAACTGGTGCCTTTTCGTGTAATAGAGGGTCGCTGGTGGGGTAAGCTCCGCCTGCGTGGCCGTAAATCATTCGGGCAGGAAGTTATGCTTCCTGCCCGAAATGTTGTGCAACTGCCGTAAGGGTAAAACCGCGCTTGCGTTTACCAAGGCCTCCTGCCGCAAACAAAGTGCTTTTTCCAGTAGCTGGTCTTGTATTCACGCTTTACTACTTTCCCGTTGCTGGAGGAGGCGTCGATCATATGGGTGCTGCTGATGACGATGCCCACATGGCCTACCTTGTTGAACCCATCGTCGTAGAAAAAGATGAGGTCGCCCTTTTTCAAATCGTTGATGCTGGTGATTTTTTCCCAATCGCTCACGCCGGAGTAGCCTGCAGCGTTGAGCCTTCTGCGGTTGCTGCCCGCCTGGTTGAGGCAGTAATATACAAGGCCTGAGCAGTCGAAGCTGTTTGGACCTTCGTTGCCGAGGATGTATTTTTTGCCGAGCGCGGCTCTGGCGTATTCAATCATTTCACCGATGTTGGCGCTGCGGCGCGCTTCATTTGCCTTCGAGGCGCTGGGCTTGGCCGCATCGGAATAGAGAAGATCGAAGGTATATTCGCCCACAAGGCCGTCCGCGGAAAGACCGTTGCGGCTCTGAAACTCCTTGACGGCGGCGATTGTTTCGTCGCCAAAATAGCCGGTGGTGTGTTTCATGTAACCAAGGTCTACAAGCTGGCGCTGAAAGTCAGCGATATCATCGCCCTCCATGCCTTGCTTGATCACATACTTGGGCGCATCGTCCGCGTAGATAAGCGCAAGTGTTTGAGGTCCGGCAATACCGTCCTGCTGTGCGCCTACCTGCCGCTGGAAAAGCTTGATGGCCGCCTCGGTCGCGGGTCCGAACAAGAGCGTAGGCTCGTCGATGTCCAAATATCCAAGCTTCATCAGCCGCTGTTGAAGCCGTGTAACCTCCTCGTTTTCGTCGCCCCGTTGAAGCGTGGGGTCAGGCGTGGGGGTAGGGGTAGGAACGATTGTCGGCGTGGGGGATGGCGTCGGTGCTGAGATTACGATCTCGCCGGTGGCGGAAAACCCTGCAAGTGCGGCGGAAGGTGTGCTCCGCCCGGAAATCACAGTAACATCCTTGGTGGAAACGGCGGCTGCGTTTTTGCCGCCGGAGGCAACCAAAACAACGGTAAGCACCACCAGTGCGAGCGGCGCAAGCGGGATGCAAAACGCCAAAAAACGAAGCTTTGATGGCAGCTTATCCGCCAAAGCATAGAGCTTCCTCGTGTAAATTTTGATTGTGCGTTTCAAACGCCGCATGCATCAGCCCTCCTTGTCGAGCGGTTTTTAGAGAAAAGACGCCATGGAATGCGTCAAACTGCCGTTTTTCTCATTTTAGCCGCGCCGCGCGCGTTTGACAATGCCACGCCGCAAGAAGTCAGAGATTATTCACAAAATGCGGCATCTCTTCTTTCACGGAAAAACAGACGGATGCCGCAAGCTTGCGCCGCCAAAGCATCATGGCAGTGCAAGTGCGTCATCCGCCCGCATTTTGTTGCAGCACGCTGGGCTTTTCAGCCGTCGCCGCGCAAAAGGTTTTCTGCGTAGTCCCTCAGACCGGAATATGTGTTTACGCTATTTGCGCGCGTACCGATTTGCTCACGCACATAGTCGGGCAGCTTTTCGTAGTAGGAGCGTGCCTCGTCGTTGGCGCGCATCAAATCGAAAACGCTTTTGTATTTTGGCTCCATGCTCATGTCCCTTTCTCGCTTTTCGCGCGGTACGCAATCAAAACCACTGGTTCTCCTGCAAGCTCGCGAAGCGTTTGCTCCGTCCGCTGCACCAGTTCCACGCCCTCGGGTGTAAGGTTTGCAAAAGGTTCCATCGTTTCCCTCCTTTGTTTAAGCATAGCGCGCCAATCCGAACACGCCCATACGGCATAGTTTGGCCGCTTTCAGCGTTGTCGTCGGTAGGAATAGCGCCGCTATGCCGCCCTCCTCTGCCTTGAAACCGCCTCAAATTATGCTGTTTGGGTCGACAAAGCCACAAAAGCGTATGGCACGGCAGCGCGCGGCGAAGATGCGAAAGTGTAGCGGTGTCTACGGTGAGCGGCTTCAACAAAGCTATGGCGCGCCATACACATCTGTGGCCGTGTTCGGATTGACGTGCTATGCTTAACGTTAGTATGTGCCCTT
>JAEZGQ010000206.1 GCA_023416895.1 Bacillota bacterium
TGGCGGAGAGAGAGAGATTCGAACTCTCGGTACCTTTAAAGGGTACACACGATTTCCAGTCGTGCGCCTTAGACCAGCTCAGCCATCTCTCCGCGTGAAATGGTGAAAATGCGGCGCACTTACGCAACCTTTTGAGGCGGCGTTTTTCACACTCAAATATAATAGCGTATGCACGGCAAAAAAGCAAGCCGAAAATTGTTGTATTGCGAAGGGTTGTGAAAAGGCTAGGCACAGTTTCACTTTATATGGTTTGGTGAATGATTTGTAAATTCTGACGTATTTGCTGAAAGCTTCCTAAGAATCTGATAAACTAGAAATTGCCATGCAAAAACGCATACGGCAAGGAGAACGGATTGCGTGAAAAAACAAAACACTTTTTTGTTTCGTGCCTTCAAAGGCTTCATCATTGGCGTTGCGGCCATTTTGCCCGGTGCAAGTGGAGGCGTTTTGGCGGTTGCCATGGGCATTTACAAGCCCGCGCTTGACGCAGTGGCAAGCATTTTCAAGACGTTCAAGGCAAGTGCGCGCTTTCTTCTTCCGCTTGGCCTAGGTGCGGCAATCGGTTTGCTTTCCATGAGCCGCCTTGTTGAATACCTTATGCTCAACTTCCGCGAGCAAACGATGTTTGCGCTCATGGGCCTTGTTGTTGGCGGCGTCCCCTCACTCGTGGGGGAAGCGAACGCACGCGGCTTCAAAAAAAGGTACCTGTTTGCGTCCATTTTCGGCGTAGGCTTCATTATATTGTTTGCGGTGCTCAACAACATCCTTACGCAAAGCGGCCACTGGCCCTTCAACGGCTGGACGAGCATGCTCGCGGGCGGTATTTTGGCGGTGGGTACCATTATCCCCGGCATCAGCACGTCGTTCCTTTTGATTCATATGGGGCTTTATGAGCCGCTTCTCGCCGCTCTCAACGATTTTAACATTCTCATGCTTCTTTGTGCGGCAGCGGGCGTTGTGATTGTGGCGGTAGCGCTGGTGATTTTTGTAAAGCGCATGTTCGAGAAGTTTTACGGCTACGCGTACTACGCGGTGCTTGGTTTTTTAATCGGCAGCATCGTGCTGGTTTTCCCGGGCATCACATGGGGGCTTGCAGCGCTTATTGACCTGGTGCTTTTGAGTGCGGGCGTATACGGCGGCTACCTTTTGTGTAAAAAGCCTGCCGAATCTTAAAAGGTATCGTCTGTTTTGGGAGAACGGCTTGCGGGGTGCGTTTTGCCCCTGCTATGCTTAAGCCGAAACTTACGCTAAGGAACATCAAACACAGGGAGGTTTTCATGAAACGACGTTTGCTTGCCGCAGCGCTCATGCTGGCGCTTGTGATTTCTTTGTACCCGCTACAGGCCGCTGAGGCCACGGTGCTTAGCGGCATGGCCAGCAAGGTGGACTACGACAACACCGACCCCAACCGCTACGCAATTGAGCTTGACCTTGTAAACCAGATCATCACCGTATACGAAGGCGGCATCGGCGGCACCATTGTGCTGCAAAGCCTTTGCAGCTCCGGCGACAAGGAAAACCCCTCCGGTAGCGGCACCTACAAGCTCGGTACGCTTAAGGAGCGTTTTGGGTATTTTGTGGCCTACGGGCAGTACGCGCAGTATTGGACGCAGGTGGTGCGCGGGGTGTACATTCATTCCGTAATGTACGATTCACTTAAGCTTTCGAGCATGTCGCGCGCGGCATACAACAACCTTGGCAAGGCGGTTTCGCACGGCTGCATTCGCGTGCTTCCGCATGTAGCGCAGTGGATTTATTATAATTGCCCGCCGGGTACCGTTTGCAAACTCAACACGAAGGCCGTACCAAACCCCGAGCTTGTAAAAACGCTCAAGGCCGCCATCCCCTCTTACAGCAAATATGCGCAGCCGACCGATTCGAAGGCCGCTGTCGTGGAGATCCCGGCGGTGGTGCGCGTGAACAACGTGCCGCTTCGCACGGGCTTTTCCACCTCGAAGGACAAAACCCTTGCAACGCTCAACATCAACGACCGCGTCATGCTTTTGCAGCTTGCCGATGACTGGTGTAAGGTGCGCGTTGTTTCAAACGGCAAGCTTGGCTACATCAAAACGCAGTATCTCCTTTGCAATCCAGATGACCCCGTAACCATGCGTGAAGGGTTTCAGGCGACGAGCAAAACCTACCTTTATGCAAGTGCGAGCACGGACGCCAAGCGGCTTGCCTCTATTTCCAAAAACGCCGAGGTCAACGTTACCGGCGACGGCGGGAAGCAGGGCTGGTATTTGGCAAGCTACAACGGCCAAACCGGCTATGTGCGCGCCAAGTATGTAAAAACGGCAAACCTTATCGTATTCCCGTACATTGAAACCGTAGCCGTTTCCACTCCGGCGGATGGCGGTGCGCAAGGCACGCAAACAGCGACAAGCGGCGCACGCATTCTCGATGGAATTACCGCCAACTTCCGCGCGGCAGCCAGCGCGCAATCCACAGTTCTCGCGGTGCTTTCTGCGGGCACGCCCGTTACGCTCGTTTCCGCCGCGGAGAGCGGCTGGTACTACTGCACCGTAAACGGCGTAGGCGGGTATTTGCACCAAAGCTGTTTGCTGCTCGGGTAAACCGCAATTAAAACTGAAGTTTTTCTTTGTAAAGCGTGCCGCAGAGAATCGTTGCGGCGCGCTTTTTGTTTTGTTATTCTTATTTGGACTAATGTTTGCTTAACATGTTCGGGAGGCATTGTATGCAGGATATTCTGTTTAAAACGGAGAGCTTTGTTTTTTCCTATCGCATTGCGGGCATCTTGATTCGCGACGGCAAGATACTGCTTCAAAGGCCCCGAAACGACGACGGTTACTCTATTCCTGGCGGGCATGTTTCCTTCGGTGAAACATCCGACAAGGCATTGATACGGGAGTTTAAGGAAGAAATCGGTGCCGATATAAAAGTTGAGCGGCTCTTGCTGATCGGAGAGGTTTTCTTCCCATGGGGGAGCAAGCCCTGTCAGCAAATCGGGTTGTACTATTTGGTGTCGTTGTGCGACGAAACGCAAATACCGCTTGAGGGCACCTTCAAAGCGTTCGACGAACTGTGCAACGAACGGGTGGATTTGGACTTTTGTTGGATCCCGCTTTCAAAGCTAAGTGAAATCACCCTTTATCCAACGGGGATTGAGCAAGACCTCCTCTCCCTGCCGGAAAACGTAAAGCATTTCGTTTATGTTGAATAAGCAGCTTACATGCACGCCCCGCAAACAGGTTCTTTCATCCGATGTTTTTCAGCACGCAGAAAAGTCCCCCGCTTACGCGGTGGACTTTTCTTACTTCACAAAACCAACGTTTACTGCTTGGCCTTGATGTACTCGTCGATGGAGTTTGCGGCGGTTTTGCCCGCGCCCATCGCAAGAATGACCGTGGCCGCGCCCGTTACGGCGTCGCCGCCCGCGAAAATACCGTCGCGCGTGGTAAGGCCCTTGTCGCTGTCACGCAGCACCAAGCAGCCGTGACGGTTTACCTCAAGCCCCTTCGTTGTGCGGCTTATGAGCGGGTTTGGCGAGTTGCCGATGGCCATTACCACGCAGTCGGCTTCCATATCAAACTCGCTGCCTTCAATGCGCACCGGCCTTGCGCGGCCGGAAGCATCCGGCTCACTCAGGCGCATTTTTTCCAAGCGAACGCCGCGCACCCAGCCGTTTTCATCCTCAAGGATGGCGATGGGGTTGACGAGGAAATGGAACTCAATGCCCTCTTCCTTCGCGTGATGAATTTCTTCAAGCCGCGCGGGAAGCTCCTTTTCCGTCCTGCGGTAAACAATGGAGGACTCAGCGCCGATGCGCTTGGCGCAGCGCGCCGCGTCCATTGCCACGTTGCCGCCTCCTACCACGATTACCCGTTGGGGCTGCGGGATGGGGGTTTCCGAACCCTTTTGGAACGCCTTCATAAGGTTGATGCGCGTCAAAAACTCGTTGGCGGAGTATACGCCGCCCGCTTCCTCGCCGGGAATGTTCATAAACGACGGAAGCCCTGCGCCGCTGCCCACGAAAACGGCCTCAAACCCCTCTTCTTCAATCAGCTCGTCCACCGTAGCGGTTTTGCCGACCACGAAATTTGTGCGAATGGTAACACCAAGCTTTTTGAGGTTTTCGATCTCATCACGCACGATGCTTTTCGGAAGGCGGAATTCCGGAATGCCGTAAACCAGCACGCCGCCCGCCTCATGAAGCGCCTCGTAAACCGTTACCTCGTAGCCCATGCGGGCAAGCTCGCCCGCGCAGGTAAGGCCGGAGGGGCCGGAACCGACGACCGCCACCTTATGGCCGTTTTTCTGCGGCACAACCGTTTCCTTTTTGGCGTTTGCCATATAATAATCCGCCACGAAGCGCTCAAGCCTGCCGATGCCGACCGGCTCACCCTTGATGCCGCGCACGCAAAGCTGCTCGCATTGCTTTTCCTGCGGGCATACGCGCCCGCATACTGCCGGCATAAGGTTGGTTTCGTAAATCTTTTCGGCAGCGCCGATAAAGTCGCCCTCTTTGATGAGGGAAATAAAATCCGGTATCGCAATCCCCACGGGGCAGCCCTCCACGCAAGGTTTATGCTTGCAGTTCAGGCAGCGGTTTGCTTCGTCCACCGCGTTTTCACTCGTGTAACCAAGCGCGACCTCGGAAAAATTCGTGTTCCTTACGGAGGGCTCCGCCTCGGGGATGGGTGTTTTTACGTTTGATTTGTTGTACGCCATGTTATTCACCAACCTTTTTCGACATCAGCCTGCAATCGGCCTCGCGGGAACGGTTCTGCTCCTGCGCAGTGTAAACGCGGTTGCGCTTCATGAGCTGATCAAAATTCACAAGGTGACCATCAAAATCAGGCCCGTCTACACAAGCAAACTTGGTTTCGCCGCCAACGCTAACGCGGCAGCAACCGCACATGCCCGTTCCGTCAATCATGATGGGGTTCATGCTCACCACGGTTTTGATGCCGTACTCCTTGGTGAGTGCAGCTACGAATTTCATCATGATGATGGGGCCGATGGCAATCACCTCGTCGTACTGCTCGCCGCTGTCGATCAGGTTCTTGAGCGCGTTTGTTACAAGGCCCTTTTCACCATAGCTGCCGTCGTCGGTCATGATGAGGAATTTATCGCTCACGGCGCGGAACTCGTCTTCAAGGATTACAAGGTCTTTCGTGCGAAAACCCGCCACGGTATGTACCGTTGCGCCAAGGCTGTGAAGCTTTTTCGCCACGGGATATGCGATGGCGCTGCCCACGCCGCCGCCGATGACGGCGACCTTTTTTAAGCCTTCCACATGCGACGCCACGCCGAGCGGGCCTACAAAATCGCGGAGGCTATCCCCCTCGTTCAAGCCGTTCAAAAGCTTTGTTGCCGCGCCCACAATCTGAAAGATGATGGTAACAAGCCCGTTTTCACGGTCATAATCCGCAATGGTAAGCGGAATGCGTTCGCCAGCTTCGTCCACACGCAAAATCACAAACTGCCCCGCCTCCGCCTTTTTAGCGATTTCGGGCGCTTTGATGCGCATGAGTGTTACGGTTGGGTTGAGCTCCTTTTTGTATGCAATTTCAAACATGGTGGTTTCTCCTTTGTGAAATCGGCGCGGCGCGTCGGTTTGCAAGCAAGAATTGCTGCGCGCTTAAGCAATTGCGCACGTTTTTATTGTAACCTAACCGAGAGAAAAACGCCATTCCAAAATTGCATAAAAACACTGGCTTTTTTATATAGAATGCCCAAAGCGATCATGTTATAGTAAAGCATAACGCACAGTACGAACCTAGCAACAGAAGCACAAGGTGTGTTATTCTTAGACAAAAACATACATAGGGGGATGCATATGCGGCGACTTGACAGAAAAACGGACGATGTTTTGGGAATTCTTCAAAAATGCAAGGTGCTGCGGATTGGGCTTTGCACGAACAATACTCCCTATGTTGTGCCGCTGAACTTCGGCTACACGCTTGAAAACGGCGCGCTCACTTTTTATTTGCATTGCGCGAACGACGGGAAAAAGCTCGATTTGATTCGCCAAAACCCCAAAGTTTGCGTGGAGCTCGACTGCTCGCACGAGCTTGCACGCGGTGAAAGCGCATGCTCCTGCACGTTTTATTATGAAAGCCTCATCGCCTTCGGACAAGCGGAACTTGTGGAAGCCTTTGAGGAAAAGGCCTATGCCCTCCAAAAGCTGATGGAGCACCAGTGCGGCCAAGCAACGTACGAATTCCCCCAAAAAGCCGTAGACGACCTGACCGTTATGAAAGTAACTTGCTCGGAATACAGCGCAAAGGCGCATACAAAGGGAGCGTGAAAAGAAGCCCTGTTTTTCTTTTTTACGCGAAAACAGGGGCCGCAGGCCCCTGTTTTATTGTTCCAGCTCTGTTCTCCGTTCGCTTTGCCGTTTATTCGCTTTCTCCGCCGAGCAGCTCATCAAAGCCCTTGAGTACGGCTTCCTTTGTTTCATAGCTGATTTCGGGCAGTTTCCCGCCCCAAACCTTCTCCGCTTCGGAGAAGCCCTTCAAAAAGGCGTCTTTCATTTTTTCAAGCTTTGCGGGGTCGCCGCCGGCGGCGGCCTTTGCAAAGTTGAGGATGTTTTCCGATACCTGCTTTACGCCCCACGCGCCGTTTTCGCCGATGAGCTCTTCGGCTTGCTTGCGGGTTGCGTCGTCCACGTTGAGGGAGGAAAGCGTTTTGCCCAAATCGGTAATGCCCTCAAAGTTCGCGTTTGCGCCGAACACGCGGGAAAGCACACCCTTTACGGCTTCGCTCTGTTTGTCAAACAGAGCCG
>JAEZGQ010000193.1 GCA_023416895.1 Bacillota bacterium
TTCTTGTGGAGATGACCGCAAAAACCGGCAAGCGCCTTTCAGACCTTTACGCGGAAATTACGAGGAAGTTCGGCGAGGTTTATACCGCAGAGGCGGATGTTACGCTCAACCGCAGCAACAAGCAGGCACTCATGGATCGGCTGTTTGTGGATAAGCAGCTCCCCGTGTTCCCGTTTAAAATCGAACGCATTTCCTACCTCGACGGGTGCAAGGTGTACTTTGAAAACGGCGGTTTCATGGTTGCGCGCTTTTCGGGCACCGAACCGCTTCTCAGGCTGTGCTGCGAAATGAGCACGCAGCACGACGCCGACGCCTGCTTGAGGCTGTTTGAGGAGTTTCTTCAGGCGCAGGCGGCGTAAACGTGTGCCTAAAATATGAATTATAAAAAGGGCTTGCAGTGGCAAGCCCTTTTTACGGCGCATAAACGCCGAAAACGGAAAAGTAGTTTTTGCAAATTTTTAACAAAAGAATTGCTGCACAAAATGTTATACTTGCTTGTAGAAGCGACATGGAAAATATGGATAAAAAGAGGTGAACCGCGCGGCTGGCGCATGGAAAAACAAAGGGGCGTTTTTGTATGCAAAGCTTGCGCTTGCCGCCGCGCTTTTTCTTGCTGGAGCGGGGGGAACGATCTTTGCGCTGAGGGTTTTCTATGCGCATGGAAGCTTTGTTACGCCGTTTACGCTTGCGTTGATCGCTCTTAGCGTTCCATTTCCCGTTGCGCTTGCAACGTGGCTGCTTTATTCCGCAAGCGGCAGCAATCGCTTCCGAGAAGGGCTTATTACCGCTGTCTGGTGGTTTTTTGTCGGGTTGTACGGCGTGATCCTTTGCTTTGTGCTGTTTGGCGGCGGGAGGAGGGATTACGACTACTCCTATTTGCGAGCCAATCTGACGCCGTTTTCCTCCATTTTGAAAGATGTTAAAAGCGCGTTTGGCGTACGGTTTGATGTTCGGCCGCTTGTGGGGCTTTTCGGAAATTTGGGGCTGTTTCTTCCGTTGGGTTTTTTGCTTCCGTGGAAAATGCGGGGCGCGCATCCGGGCTGGTCGTCCGCGGCGCTTCTTTTTGCGGCTGTGGTCACAGCGGAGCTGTTGCAACAGTTTTTCACCATAGGCGTGTTTGATATCGACGATATTCTTCTCAATTTTCTAGGGGTTCTACTTGGCATTGCCGCACAAGGCGTCGCGAAGGGAGCGGTAAAAAAGAAAAAAGCTTCCGCGCCTGAACAGTTCGGTTGCCGGTCTTTGTGAAACCGTGTTTTTGTGGTACAATATCCCAAACATCATTTTATCCTGTTCCTTTCGTGCTTGGCTTTTCCGATGTGTGATAGCCGTGTGAAAAACAGGATATCCTTAAAAAGAAACACCGAAGCGGAGGTAGTTGTATGGAGCTTAAGTCGCGCAAGGAAATGAACCCCCAATACATGTGGGATTTTACGCACATTTTCCCCAACAAACAGGCTTGGGAAGACGCTTATAAACAGGCGTGGACGCAGGTGGAAACACTCCCCGCGCTCGAGGGCACGCTTGGCAAAAGTGCCGATAGTCTCAAGAGCGCGCTCGACGCGGTGTTTGCCGCGGCGCAGAAGGCTGAGCTTGTTTACCTTTACGCGGCGCTCCACAAAAGCGGCGACAACGGCGATGCGGAGTATCAGGCCATGGAGGATCGTTGCATCCGCCTGATGACCAAGTTTGAAACCGCCATCGCCTTCATGACGCCGGAAATCCTCTCCATCCCCGAAAAAACCCTTGAGGCGTACATGGCGGACGAGGCTTTAAAAACCTACCGCCACCATGTGCACGACATCAACCGCGCCCGCGCGCATACGCTCGACGCACAGCGCGAAAGGCTTCTTGCGATGCTGGGCGAGGCGGCGCAAGCGCCAAGCAACGCCTTTGGTATGCTTGAAAGCGTGGATATGACTTTCCCCGCCATCGAGGATGAAAAGGGCGAAATGGTAACCCTTACGCACGGCAATTTCAGCGTGTACCGCGAAAGCACCGACCGCCGCGTAAGAAGGGAAGCGTTCGAAAAATATTTCGGTGAGTTCCGCAAGTTCATCAATACTTTCACCGCCACCTACGCGGGCAGCGTGAAGTTTGACCAGTATTTTGCCGATGTGCGCAACTATGCAAGTGCCTGCGAGGCGGCTTTGTTCAAAAGCAACGTGCCGCTTAGTGTATACGACAGCCTTGTGGAGGCCGTGCACGAAAGCCTTTCCACCATGCGCGCGTATTTGGAGCTTAGAAAGCGCGCGCTTGGCGTTGATGAGCTGCACCTTTACGACCTCTACTGCCCCATGGTGGACGATGTAGAGTTTAAAATTCCGTTCGAGGAGAGCAAGGCCATACTCCTCGAGGCGCTCGCGCCGCTCGGGCCGGAATACCGCAAGCTTTTGGAAAAAGCTTACGACGAGCATTGGATGGACGTTTACGAAAACAAAGGCAAAACCACCGGTGCGTTCTCCTGCGGCGTATACGGGGTACACCCGTATGTGCTTTTGAACTATACCGATACGCTTGACGACGTGTTCACCGTAGCGCACGAGCTTGGTCACGCCATGCACTCGTACCTTTCGAGCGCTGCGCAGGACTATGTGAACCACGACTATAAAATCCTTGTGGCGGAGGTTGCCTCCACGGTCAACGAGGTGCTTCTTCTCAAGTATCTGCTCAAAAAGGAAACCGACCCCAAGCGTAAGGCGTACATCCTCAACCACTTCCTCGAGGGCTTCCGCACCACGGTGTTCCGCCAGGTGCTGTTTGCGGAGTTTGAGCGCCGCACGCACGACATGGTGCAAGCGGGCGAACCGCTTACGGCGGAGTCGCTCAATAAGCTTTACCGCGAGCTTAACGGCCTTTACTACGCGGGCGCGGTGAACGATGAGTTCGTAGAAATCGAGTGGGCGCGCATCCCGCACTTCTACAACGCGTTTTACGTGTACCAATACGCCACGGGCTTCTCGAGCGCGGTGAACATTGCAAGCCGCCTTGTTGAAACCGGCGATGCAGGCAACTACCTCAAGTTCCTCTCCACGGGCGGCAGCGATTATCCCCTCGAGGAGCTCAAAATTGCCGGCGTAGATCTTACAAAGCCCGATGCCGTAAAGAAGGCGCTCGACGTGTTCAAGGAGACCGTTGAAGAGCTTTCCGAGTTGCTGTAAACAAAGGAGGTTTGTATGGCAGAAATCGATTTAACCGCCATGCGCGCATATGTGCTCGACAAGTTCGTAAAGGAGGGCGACTTTGACTTTTTAAAGCCCGGCGAACTTGAAACCATGGTGGACGCCATGATAGAGCTTGATGCCGCGTATATGGATTCCCTCACGGAGGATGCCGTGTATGATGACGATACCGCCTACGAAAAGCTGTTTGCCGCCATGCAGGAGCGCTTCCCGCAGTACAAAATGTACTGCATGCGCCTTGCTGAGGATTACCTTGATTTTGCGGAGGAATACCTTGCAAGCATCGGCGCCATTGAATGGGAGTAAGGAGCGTAGGCATGCACATCAAAAACATCATCGAGCCTTCCCGCTTTTTTAAAGCGGTCAACGCCTGCAAGGGCTCTGTGGAGCTTTTGACCGGTGAAGGCGACCGACTCAACTTAAAATCTACCCTCTGCCAGTACATCGCGTTGACGCAGATGTTTCAGGATGAGCGCATCGCGGGCGTAGAGCTTGTATTGGGCGACGCGAACGACATCGGCCTTCTTAAGGAGTTCCTGGTGCCGGTGAAGGAAGCATAGAAACTGAACAAAAAACCTAAAAAGGCGCACTGCGACAGAGAGCTGTTGCAGTACGCCTTTTATCTTTGATATGCTTTGCAGAGAGAAACAGGAATTTGTAGCGCAGATTGTTATATTTTGTGGGGGATATAATGCCGACCTTAAAAAAGATAAGAGACACAATGAAAAAGCAGAAAATCAATGGCGAGATTATGGAACAAATGGACTTTGAAGCTGACTGCAATAATCCGCACAATATTATTTCTCTCATTGACAAAATGGACGAGTTGCTTACGCAAGGCCAATGTCTTTCAATTATGGAAAAACAAGGTTGCTGTAAGGGCGGCCAGCGTGACAAGGACTGTAAGGCGTTTGCGTTGGAACACGCGGATAAGCCTCTTTCTGAAAAAATTGCATTGATGTCAAGTGTTCAATATATGATGTCGCCTTGTCTGAATGACGATGGTACAATTACGGTTACATTTGGCGACGATCAAAATGGTGTTCACACGGGCAAAAACACGTGTTCCTGTGGTTCGATTAAAAAATTAAAACAGCCTTTCTCCATTTCGCC
>JAEZGQ010000018.1 GCA_023416895.1 Bacillota bacterium
GCTTGAAGTGGCAGTACGGAAAGGGGAAGGCTATTAAATGGGAAAAAAATATGCTTTGTTGTTTGCTGTGCTGCTGCTTGCCTTTCAGTTTGCGGGCTGTGCCACCGCACCGGCGTACCCCGGCGGCGAAAGCAATGACAAAATAACGCCGTTTGTCGAGGCGCTTCCCAGCATTACAAGCGATGCATTACCCCCTGAGGAAACCGCCGCCAGCACCGAAGAAGGGCAAAGTGAGGGGGAAGGCGGCGTAAAGTCGGCTGAGGAGGTCGGTTTTCCCTCTTGTATGAGCTACACGCTGCCCGAGGGACTGACGGCGGGTGAATTCGACGAATTGCTGGGCAACGGCGGTGGGGTGCCGCTTATAAATGCCGATGGAACGGTGTGCGGGTATGTGGAGCTGCATTTTTACGGCTCCGGTATTTTTGAAAACGGCGAGCTTGTAGGGGTGACGCAGTTCAACAACCACGCTGCATTTGAGGGTGAATTTGCCTCGGTTTCTTCCGGCGCGCCCTGCGTTGCAGTAAAGTATTCTAGGGACGCAGTAGATGAGGAAACCGGACAATTCCTATACATCCTGCATCCTGATGAGACCGGCTATGAATATAAGGAATACCTTTGGTATGCGTTTTGGGCAAAGGAAGGGTTTTCGCCGTTTTACGCGATTTGCCTATATGCGGATGCTTACGATTATGAGGACTTGACCGCCATTGCAAAAAGCGTTACGTTTTCCGAAGGCGCTTTTGTGGCGAAGTAAGTTCATAAGGGCGATACGGCGTTTTTCCAAAAAAAGAAGGGGATTTCATCTATGAAATCCCCTTCTTGTATGTTGTTTTCTGCCGAGTCTTACCCCTTAAACCCAAGCGTCTTGTACACCCTGTCAAGCGTTGTGCGGGCATGCTTGCGGGCAGCGGCGGCACCTTCGCTTAAAATGCGCTCAAGCTCAGCTTGGTCGTTCATATAGCGGTGGTAGGTGGCCTGCACGGGGGAGAGGGCCGCAATGACTGCGTCGGCCACGCCGGTTTTAAGGTGGCCATAGCCCTTGCCAACAAAATCCGCCTCGGCCTCGGCAATGGTCTTGTTGGTGCATACGGCGTAAATGGAAAGCAGGTTGGAAACGCCGGGCTTGTTTTCCTCGTCAAACACGATCGAAGTGTCGCTGTCGGTCACGGCGCGCTTGCACTTTTTCAAAATTACATCCGGCTCGTCGAGCAGGCTTATAAAGGCGTTGGGGTTTGGGTCGGACTTGCTCATTTTCTGAAGCGGCTCCTGCAGGCTCATCACTTTGCCGCCCTCTTTGAGGATGTACGGCTCCGGCACCGTAAAGGTTTTGCCGTAGGCGTTGTTGAAACGGATGGCGATGTCGCGCGCGATCTCAAGGTGCTGCTTTTGATCCGCCCCTACGGGCACGAGCGCCGTGTCGTAAAGCAGGATATCCGCCGCCATCAAAACGGGGTAGGTGAAAAGCCCCGCGTTGATGTTTTCCGCGTGCTTGGCACTTTTGTCTTTGAATTGGGTCATGCGCGAAAGCTCGCCCATGTAGGTGTTGCAGTTGAGCGCCCACGCGAGCTCCGCGTGTTCGGACACTTCGGATTGAATAAAAAGCGGCGAACGGCCCGGGTCGATGCCGCAGGCGAGGATGAGCGCCGCAAGCTGGAGCGTGCGTTCACGAAGCACCTTTGGGTCCTGCCGCACGGTAATGGCGTGAAGGTTCACCACGCAGTAGTAGCAAAGCCGCTCATCGTTTTGCAAAAGCGCCCAGTTGCGCAGCGCCCCCAAATAATTGCCCAACGTGGGGATGCCGGAGGGCTGAATTCCGCTGAAAATGACGCTCTTGTTGCCCATTTGCGTGTTCTCCTTTTTGTTAATTGTTGTGTGTTCTGCTTATTTTAGCCCATTGCCCGCGCGTTGGCAACCGCTTTTAAACGTGGTACAATTTATTTAGGTGTGCGTGCAATTTTCGGCCTCGGGGCAAAATGCACCTGCGCGGATTCTACCACATTCGCTGCGCTATTATGGTAGAATAAAACAAGGTATGTACGCGGCGCGGGGCATGTGCTTTTTTGCCCGCGCGGCGTTGCTTTTTTAGGTTTTGGAGGTGGCTTTTTATGTCATACGAGGCGCTTTACAGGCGGTACCGCCCGCAGACGTTTGAAGGGATTGTTGGGCAGGAGCATATTACGACCATCCTCAAAAACCAGGTGCGCGCGGGGCGGCCCGCGCACGCTTATCTTTTTATCGGCTCGCGCGGCACGGGCAAAACCTCCACCGCGCGCATACTTGCGCGTGCAGTCAACTGCCTCGACCCGCAAGACGGCGAACCCTGCGGCGTGTGCGAGGCCTGCCTTGCTATGGGCGAGGGGAATGTGGACATCGTGGAGATGGACGCCGCAACCAATTCGAGCGTGGACGACGCGCGCTCACTCATTGAAAAGGCGCGCTTCATGCCCATGCAGCTCAAAAAAAAGGTGTACATCATCGACGAGGTACACGGCCTTTCGGGCGCGGCGTTCAACGCGCTTTTGAAAACGCTTGAGGAGCCGCCCGCGCACGTTTTGTTCATCCTCGCCACCACGGAGCCGCAAAAAATACCCGCCACCATCATTTCGCGCTGCCAAAGGATGGATTTCCACCGCCTCAACATCGCGGCGATGACGGGCT
>JAEZGQ010000075.1 GCA_023416895.1 Bacillota bacterium
GTGCGGCAAGTATGCCAACGTGCAGCTTCGCCACAGCAGGAGAGAACTCATTGGTCACGAATACCCAGTTCCAAATGGTGTAGGCGACAATCCAGCAGATGGTGCCGGCCAAGGCAGGCGCGTGGAATTCGTAAAGGTGGAAGAACTTCGAGAAAAAGCCAAGGCCCTCCGTGGCAGTAAAATCAAGCCATGTAGCGCGCAAGAAGAATACCGAAGCCGCAAGCACAATACCAGTAACGCCGTTGAAGTACCGCTTGTAGCGAACAATATCGGTGAACGTTGCTTCAAGTATGTTGATGGCGAGGAAGATCAGCACGATGTTCACAAACACCTGGCGGTCGAGTATGTTAAATACCGCAAAGATAATAACCACCCTTAAAAGCGTAAGCGTGGTTAGCTTGAGGCGTTCAAAGAACACAAGCTTGCCAAATACCATAATGGCGATGGGCAGCAGCACATTTACAGGGATGTTTACCAAAATAGGCTGCGACGCTGCGAGCATAGATGTGGCGGTAAACGCGAGGGTCAGTATGGCCAAAAGGATGTTTTGGTTGCGGTGCTCACCTTGCTTCGTAATCTTCTTTTCCTGTTCCGACATGGTGCGTCCCTCCTAATAATCAATCATTTATCGTTTCGCGGTGCTGATCGGTATCCGTTCAGCCCGTGAAGGACTTGGTGAGAAGGTCACAGATGTGCTCTATGCGCTGTTTTGCTATATCTTCTCTTGCTCTAACATCCCCGTGGACGCCGTTGATGGACATTTTC
Organism: Bacillota bacterium; assembly: GCA_023416895.1. Classification (GTDB taxonomy): domain Bacteria; phylum Bacillota; class Clostridia; order Christensenellales; family CAG-138; genus UBA7707. The sequence continues at coordinate 766 of JAEZGQ010000075.1, forward strand.
TGTATCAACCCCAAAAGCGCATCGTAGGCGTTGTAATAAAGAAACTCCATGTCTTTGTTGTCCGGCACGCTGCCATCCTCAATGCCGCGCCGTATGGCCTTGGCAAGGGGCGCGCGAAACTCGTGGTAAGGGGCAGGAGGCTTGTTTTTGTTGAGGCCGCTCATATCATGCTTGTATAGGTATAGCTCCGCCTCGTGCACAAATATGAGCTTTTCGGGTTCCGTAAAGTAAAGATCGGCATACGAGCGCAGCACAGCGCGTATTTGCTCCGCGCCGCTTAACCCCGCGAATGCAACGCTATCGAAAACGGCATCGGCCTGCTTCACAGTCTCCTCCCAAAAGAGTAGGGCGGTTTCCAAAACCAGCTCTGCTTTCGTGGGAAAATAACGGTATACCGAGCGTTCGGTTAGCCCAACTGCCGCTGCAATGCCCGCAATGCTGGTTGCTTCCACACCTTGCTCAATGAATGAACGCAGCGCCTGCAAAACCACCTTGTTTTTGTTGGTGATTTTCCGCGTTTGCAGAGCAATCCCTCCTCTTCTCATGTGCTTGGCTTTTTAAATTGTCATGATGACTGACAATTTGATGATAGCATGCATTGTTGGGTTTTTCAAGAAGAAATTGACAAGAATTTATCAAGTCTACTTTTTCCCGCTACGCACGGCTTATCAAGGACGTTGGCGCACTTGCCTTTCAAAGCGTTCAACTCCCCTATCCCTATGTTAAAAGCACACCAGGGAGTGTTTTTGCTTTTAAGAAGTTAGGTGAATACAACTGGCGGTACTTATTTCGCATGCCAAACAATTCTTCGGTTCAATCCGTTCAAGATGTGTGGTAAACTTCGATTATTGCAACAGTTTAAAAGAAGTGGAGAACTTTATGATGATGATAGCACAGGCAACCATGTATGATTTTGAGGGAATCCGTTCATTGTTGAAGGCGAACCATGTCGATTCTATCAGCGAAAAAGATAAGCGGGATGGTTTTGTGACAACCAATTTTACAGATGCACAGCTTGAAACACTGATTGTTCATGAGCACGGTGTTACAATTGCAAAGGAGAATGGCAAGGTTCTTTCTTTTGCCATGGCAGCTTCGTGGGAGTTTTGGAGCGAATGGCCGTTTTTTGCCCATATGATTGAAAAGTTACCGGAATTCTCATTTGAGGGTCAGGTGCTGACGCGAGAAAACTCTTATCAGTACGGGCCGATCTGCATCGATAAATCCGTGAGAGGAACCGGGCTGTTTGAAAAAGTGTTCTATGCTTCATTGGCCAGCATGAAAGAGCGCTATCCGATTATGGCGACGTTTGTTAACCAAATCAACCACCGCTCCTATGCGGCACATACAAAAAAAGTTCCCCTGATGACGCTGGGGAACTTTCAGTACAATCAAAACAATTACTACATGATGGCTTGTTCAACCGCTTTGACGCAAGCGAAGCCTTAACACCAAACGAGACGAAACGCCGGTAGAAAACGCATCATGGATTATCTGCCCTGCCGTAGATATAGCTCATTCGCCGTATCTTTTGCGCGAGCGCGTCCGTAAGGACGCCTTTTTTCATGCGCCATTTCCAGTTGCCGCCCAAGGTGCCGGGCGTATTGATGCGACTCTGAGCACCCAAGTTAAGCCAATCCTGCATCTGCGCCACGAAAAGCGCGGCCACGCTTCCCATACCCCCGCGCAAAAGGCCTAGAGAAAAGCCCTCCTCCGTATTTAAGCCGAGGTATTCCTTTGCAAATTCCAGATCCTGCGGTGCTACGTCATCTAGCCAGGCAAGGATGGGTGCGTTGTCGTGCGTGCCTAGGTAGCACACGCAGTTTTCGGGATAGGTATGCGGTAGATAATTGCCCGGTTCGCGAGAATCAAACGCAAACTCGAGCACCTTCATTCCCGGAAAGCCCGAGAGCTTTAAAAGTTCGTATACACGCTCATCAAGGTACCCAAGGTCTTCGGCAATAATCTCCATACCATGTGCGGCATCGGAAAGCGCATGGATAAACGCTGCACCCGGCCCGTTTATCCACTTTCCGTTTACAGCGGTGCTTTCCTTCGCGTCCACACTCCAATAACTTGCAAATCCGCGAAAATGGTCGATGCGGATCGCGTCGTAAAGCATGTTCGCGCCGCGGATACGCGCTTTCCACCACGCGTAGCCATCCTTTTTCATATCCTCCCAGCGGTAAAGCGGGTTGCCCCATAGCTGGCCGGTCTTAGAAAACGGATCGGGCGGTACCCCCGCAACTGCGACGGGGCAAAGACTTTCGTCAAGCAAAAAGTTCTCGGGGTTCGCCCAAACATCCGCAGAATCCATAGCTACATAGATGGGTAGATCACCTAAAATTTTAATGCCTTTTTGATGCGCATAATCGCGAAGAGAGCCGTACTGCTCAAAAAATTTATACTGCTCATAGGCGATGATTTCGATTTCGTGCGAAAGGAGCTCGCGGTAATGTTCCATCGCGGCTTTTTTCCTAAGGCGAATATCATCATCCTCCCATTGCGTCCATGCGTTCATTTGAAAATGACGCTTGAGCGCCATGAATAGCGCGTAATCCTTTAGCCAGCTTTCGTTTGCCATTTGAAAGCGCGCAAAAGCCGCAGTGTCTTTTTTAAGGCCGCGCTCGGCGGCGCGCCTAAGAAGCTTGAAGCGCGTTTCGTAGATTGCCGCATAATCGACAGCGTCGGAGTCCTCGCAGGCATACAAAAGAAACTCCTCCTTCGTCAAAAGCCCTTCCTCCATAAGGAGGCCCGGGTCGATAAAGTAGGGGTTCCCCGCGTAGGCTGAGAAGGATTGATAGGGCGAGTCGCCATAGCTCGTGGGTCCAAGCGGCAAAAGCTGCCAGTAGCGCTGGCCTGCCGCGTTTAAAAAATCCACAAAATCGTAAGCATCTTTGCCAAACGTACCAATGCCGCCCGGGGAGGGCAGCGAAAACACAGGCAGGAGTATACCGCTTGAGCGTTCCATTCGTTATCGTTATCCCTTTACAGCGCCTGCAATGACGCCTTTGATAATGTACTTTTGGCATATCAAGTACACAACTATGACGGGCAACACCGTGAGCATGATGCTTGCCATAAGAGGCCCCATCTCAACACTGCCATAGCTGCCACGGAAATACTGAATCAGCATGGGAATGGTCATATACTTTTTAATGTCCAGAACAAGGTAAGGCAAAAGATAATCGTTCCATATCCACATGGTTTCCAATATCCCGACGGAGATGAGTGTGGGTTTCAGAATAGGCACCACAATTCTAAAAAACGTCTGCAAAGGATTGCAGCCATCTATCATAGCTGCCTCCTCAATCTCGAGCGGGATGGATTTTACAAAACCCGCAAACATGAACACCGCAAGGCCCGCACCAAAGCCCAAATAGATGATGCATATATTCCAAGGCGTATTGAGTCCCAATGAATCCGCTGTCTGCGAGAGCGTGA
>JAEZGQ010000128.1 GCA_023416895.1 Bacillota bacterium
GGTTCGCTTCGCGAATATCTTGGCGAAACCTACGGCGAAGAAGACCTTCGCCGTGACGAATACTTTGTGCGGCGCGGATTTTGGGGCGCGGCGCGCGACACGGCAAGCCATGTAAGGATGCTGTATAGCAGGATGAAAGAAAGAAAAAACGGGTTTTAACGGGCAACGCAAAAGAACCGGTTCGGCATAAATGCCGAACCGGTTCTTTTTTGGTGTTGGAGGCTTCAAGCAAAGGGCTTCATTCAAACAAGAAAATGCAATCGCACATTCCACCGCGCCGAGTATAGATTCCCTCGCAGCATAGACGATAATAATCAGTCCGAAGCAAGGCGTGTAGCGGTGAGCGAGATACCCTGTAAAACCCGCCGCAGCACCTCGCAAAAATGGCTTGGACATTTTCGTGAAAGCAAAGCGCTCTACGCCTCCGCGATGTCCGAAATCTTTTCCCCTTCAAAGGAAAACTCAAAAAGCCGCGCCGAGCTAAGCCGGTCGCCCTCCTGCTCGATAAGCCCCATGTAGCGCCCGCTCAAATCCGACACGGGCGGGCGTGCTGACGCAAAATTTCCCAGGAAATCTTTAATTTCGACAAAGCTGAACTCCGCGTTGAGATCGTCTGTCAAATAGCCGCGCGCCTCCTCCTCAAAGCCCTCGCGTACCGCCTCGCAAAATGCCTGCACCAAATGAAGGCGCGTTCTCGGGTAGACGAACTCGTGTGTAAAAAAGCCCGTCGCCTCCTCGTAGGCTTCAAAGGCGTTTTCTACAAGCTGGTAGCGTGTTACGCGCTCGTGCTTTTGAAGTGTGTCGAGATAAACAATCTGCTCCACGGTTTCGCCGCTCGTGCGCATCGCGTCGCCGGTTACGTCAAGCGCCGCGTCGAGCCGGGTGTCTAAAAGAAGCAAACGCACCCTTTTGTCCTCAAGTTCCGCGATTACCTTGGCAAAGCGCCGCTCGCCCACCGTGAAAAGCGAAAGGCTTCCTCCGTCGCCCTGCCCGAGCGCGTAGGCTGCAAGCGTCCGCCCACCCTCGTCGGCACTGAGCCGCAGGCCGTTTTCGTAATAGAGCGTAAGCGTGCGGCGGCGCTTTAAAACGGAGTATTCCAGCGTGTCGATGGTGTGGGGAAAGGGTAGGCGCGCGCTTTTTAAAAAGCTGCCCGTCTGCAAGAAAAGCTCGTACACGCCGCCCGGCCACGCGCATACCTTCACGTCCGCCGCGTGCGGGGCGGAAATCGCGCCGCTCTCAAAGCTCATTTTACGCGTCACAGGGTAACGAAAATCCGAATCTCCAAGCGGGAGGGCGCAAATGTAATAGTCGCCGCTGTCGGAAATGGGCATGGCAACAAAGGAGGCATGGTCGCATTCGCCAATGTATTGACCATTGACCTCAATGAGCGCGTGCGTGTCCGCGCGGATGATCATAAGCGGAACAGGGGAGTAATACATGCTTCTACCTCGCTAAGGGAGTGGAGTCCCTTACCATCAAAAACTACGGTTCCTAAGGCACAATGGCTTGTACCACTTCATGTATATGCCCGTTCGCGCGGTGTTATGACGCGCATAGTTTGTTTCCTGCGCGGCGGCGTCCCCTTTGTGCGCTGTGAAGCGTTCGGGCGAACGGCCGAATTTTTGCGCTTGCCCGTTTCGTTGCAAAAGCCCTTATTTTGGGGTATAATGACCGGAAAAGACATAACGACATTTGACAGACAGAATTGGGAGGGCTTCCTGTGATCAGGCTGAGCGAGTTTTACAAGGACCCCGCAAAGTACGCGGGCGAGGTCGAGGCGGGCGGATGGATAAAAACCGTGCGCGAGAGCAAAAACGTGGGCTTTTTGGAGCTGACGGACGGCTCGTGTTTCAAAAGCGTGCAGGTGGTGTTCGAGCAGGATTCCGTTTCCGACGAGGTAAAGCGTGCGCTCGGCACGGGCTGTGCGGTGTATGTAAAGGGTACGCTCGAGCTTACGCCCGAGGCGAAGCAGCCCTTTGAGATCAAAGCGAAAAGTATAGAGATTGCAGCCGAATGTGCGGCCGATTACCCCTTGCAGAAAAAGCGCCACAGCTTTGAATATTTGCGCACCATCAACCACCTTAGGCCGCGCACCAATGCCTTTATGGCAACTTTCCGCGTGCGGAGCGTGGCGGCGCAGGCCATTCACCGCTTCTTTGACGACCGTGGCTTTGTGTATGTGCATACGCCCATCCTAACAGGCAGCGACTGTGAAGGCGCGGGCGAAATGTTTCAGGTGACCACCCTCCCGCTCGATAAGGTGCCAAAAACCTCTTCCGGCGCGGTCGATTATGCAGAGGATTTCTTCACAAAGCCCGTAAACCTCACCGTGAGCGGCCAGCTTTACGGCGAAGCGTTTGCGCTCGCGTTTCGCGACATTTACACCTTCGGGCCTACGTTCCGCGCGGAAAACTCCTTCACGGCACGCCACGCTGCCGAGTTTTGGATGATCGAGCCGGAAATGGCCTTCTGCGACCTTGCACGCGATATGGATGTGGCCGAGGCCATGGTAAAGCACATCATCAGAACCGTGATGGAGCGCTGCCCCGACGAGCTGGAGTTTTTCAATTCCTTTGTGGACAACGGGCTTCTTGACAGGCTCAACAACGTTGTAAACAACGAGTTTGCCCGCATCAGCTACACCGAAGCCGTAAAGCTTCTTGAAGCCTCAGGCGAGGACTTCAAATATCCCGTCAAATGGGGAAGCGACCTCCAGACCGAGCACGAGCGCTACATTGCCGAAAAGGTTTATAAAAAGCCTGTGTTCGTGACCGATTATCCCAAGGACATCAAGGCTTTTTACATGCGCCAAAACGACGATGGCAAAACCGTTGCCGCGGCCGATCTTCTGGTGCCCGGCGTCGGCGAGATCATCGGCGGCAGCCAGCGCGAGGAGCGTTACGAAAAGCTCATGGAGCGCGTGAATGAACTTGGCCTCAACATGGAGGATTACGGCTGGTACCTCGACCTTCGCCGCTATGGCGGCGTGGAGCATGCGGGCTACGGCCTTGGGTTTGAGCGCATGCTCATGTACCTTACGGGCATGGCAAACATCCGCGACGTGCTGCCGTTCCCGCGCACCACGGGGAGTTTGGATATGTAAAAGGTCAAAAAGTTGCCTGAGCCACTTTTTTGAAGGTTACAGAAAGCACCTGCTCGTAAACTCGCGGACGGTAATTCCAGCAAAGAAAGCCTTGCGCCGCAAGGCTTTTGCTCGCGCCGCACATGTCGCCACTCGCGAACTTAGCCTCCGGGAGCTGCGGCCCCCGAACCCCAACGATTTTTTTAACAGTCTGAGCCTTTGCCGTTTCGACGGAAAAAAATGAAGGATGATCTCTATCCGGCAGGATAGAGAACGAAAAGACCGAGAACATCTTCGTGATGCCCTCGGTTTTTCTTATCTAGTGCGGTCATTTTAACGAGTTATAGCCAAAATCACCTAAATTTTAACTTTTTTAACGTCATAAACGAAGATAAAATTATTGACAAACAATAATTACGGCATTACAATTATTGTAAAACAATAATTTTGAGGTGTCTTGTGAAACGAAAGTTGTTATACATTTTTTTGAGCGTCGAGTTTGCTGTACTGCTGGCACTCGTACTGCTGAGCGCAGAACTTCCAAGCCTGTTCTCATCGCTTCTCGCCTTCCCATTCGAGCAGATCGGTGCGGGGTTACGGGCGCTGTCATTGACCGGGCAGATCGGGAACGGTTTGGCGCTGGCGATATGGGTAGGCGTATCTATGATTCCACTGGTTCCGGCGTGGCGGCACAGGAAGGATAAAAACCGTAAGTTGGAGAACGGCTTGCTCTATTCTTTGACAGGGTTGCTGCTCTTTGTGCTTAGCAGCATGGCGAATCCCTTTATAACCCATTCGGTTTTTCCCGGTATTGATGACATTGGTCTCCCGGTCATGAAGGCAATTATGGGCGGTACGGTGTGGTCGGTAGTCGTGTTGCTGGTGATTGTTCGTCTGCTGCGGTTGTTCCGCTCAGGCGATACTAAGGTGCTTTTTGGCTATTTGCGTAGCTTGTTGTATGCCTTGTGCGTGCTGTTCACCGGCGTGATCGCACTCTCCTGCGGCGGCATACTGGCAGGCCTTTCGAACATACAGCGCGGCATGGATGGCATGATGACTGTTGTGCGCTTTTTGGTGGCGTCGCTGCCGTATGTGCTGGATATCGCCATCACGCTATCGGCACTCACGCTATTGGATGCGCTTCTTTCGCAAGAACAGAGCGGAACTGCCGATTGCGCCGACAAGCTTACCAAGCTCTGCTGCGTTTCACTTGGTATTACAGCAGCGTCTGTGGCAGCGCTCAATGTACTTCAGCTTGTGTTGTCGCAGTGGCTCTCTGACATTGCAGTCAGCGTTGATGTTCCAATCATGAGCATTGTGTTTGTACTTGCGATTCTTCTCGTCTCCAGACTAATTTCGGAGAACCGGCGGTTACGGGATGACAACGATCTGTTCATATGAGGGGGTGTCGATATGGCAATACAGGTACATCTTGAGGATGTCCTGAAAGAGCGAGGCATGACCTCAAAGGAGCTTTGTGCGATGGTGGGGATCACCGAGGCAAATCTTTCCATACTGCGAAGCGGCAAGGCCAAGGGCATCCGGTTCGGAACGGTCAATAAGATATGCTATTATCTCGGATGCGATGTGGGAGACATTTTGAAATTCGACGGGAATTTGGAGGACGGGGATGAAAACGAATAAGATTATCATCATATTTATCTGCGTGATGCTTACTTTCTTCACGCTGGGCGCTACCGATGTGATGCACTTGGCCAATACCTTAACGGAAGAAGAGAATGTAGAAGACTGCCTAATTGGCATGTTCATTACAACAAAACCGCTTGACCTGTTCGATATGGAGGGCTATTTCAACGATAACGCCGAAAAAATACTCTCCGGTGGCGAGCTTAGCGAGAGCATGAGTGAAAAGTATCAAGGCAGGCTCAATGCTACGCTTGTTGAAAAACCTTATACCAACGAGGAAACAGGCGAGATTACGATGATACAGGAATACGTCATTGAAGGGGTCGAAGGCATCGGTTATTTTTACGCACGATACACTGACGATGTAAGTACCTATCGCGGAAGCAACAGTAACGATGCCATATCAGATGGAAAGGTGGCGATTTCCTCCACGGACGAGGGGGAGAGCGTATCTTTAGAGGGGACGATCTATGCTTCGACCGCAGGAGGGCCGAACACATTTTACTACAATCCAGTCTATCAAACGGCTCAAGGCGAGGTCTACGTCATGACCGGGCAGGGTATGTCCTATGGTGGTGAAATCACCGACGGAATGTCCGGTTACTATGAGTTTAAGCAAGAAACATCCACTACCTCTGACAACGAGTCAGAGACGTTTAGTTCCTATGTAAAAATTGCGATATCCTTTATGGCTGCACCAAAGAGCGTGAAACTAATCCAACTCGATGGCGAAAGCAACGTGCTGTCACGAGAGGAATACGCACCCGGAAAGCTGCCGGATAGCTTGACCGTGGAGCCGAATACAGAATACATTGTCGTTGAAACGAGTTCAGGCGGTACAGGCTTCAGTGAGACCATTGTGCGAGAGCTTTACCAGCCGGGCGACGAGAGTTTGTTCGCCTTCTACCGCCGGGACGACGGCATCTGCATCAAACAGTATTGCTCAATAATATGGAACGAATGATGCCACTAGTAAAGCGCTGAGAAACGGATGGGCTTGACCGCCTTTTTCTGTAAACCTACCAGGATAACGCCAACTAAAAGTAACTGCGATCTTGTTGGCTTCGTTCCCGTGGATAAGCTAAAGAGAGCGGAACAGGCATGATCGAAATTATACCTGTTCCTAAAAATCGCACATTGCTGCTTTATTGCGCCTTGTCGTTTCGGCAGGGCCTTTTTCTTTATAAAAATGACCAAGCCAGATGCGCCGCGCCCAAGCCCCACGGGTACATAATGGTTTTTAGAGAAACATAACAATACATATACAGCCCGAACCAAAGCAACAAAGAATTTGCAG
>JAEZGQ010000140.1 GCA_023416895.1 Bacillota bacterium
TGCGCTCGCGGCGCGATAAACTAGGTTTCTTCAAGCTCTCGTGCTCCTTCGGAAAGATTCTTTTTGGCGCGCTTGAGAAAATCCCCGCGGTCGAGCATGACCACGCGGTTGCAGGAAACGCAGCGTATTTTGATGTCCGCACCTGTGCGGACGACGACCCATTCGTTGGCACCGCACGCGTGCGGTTTGCGCATGACTACATGGTCGCCCAATTCAAAGCTATTGATCATAGCGCAATTATACCACGCCCGCGCAAAAAGAAAAACGCACGCAGATTGCAAACAGAAAATTTTATGTCCCGTTCACCATGGCGTCACAGGAAAACTGCACTTGCTCCGGAGGTAGCCAGCAAAAAACACAGAGGGCTTCGGGGGGCAAGGCCCGCGGGAGCTAATTTCGCGAGCGGCGACCGGAGCGGCGCGAGCGTCTGGTCTTGCGGAGCAAGGCTTTCTTATCAGGAGCGGCCGACCGTGCCATAGGCACAGGACGTTCCTACAAACCTCAAAAAAGTGCCGTAAGGCACTTTTTTGATAAGCGAAGCGCTAAAAGATGCGGTACGCGGTGTAGAAAGTCTTCTTCCAATAATCCGTGTTGTAGGAGCTGACGTATACCTTGCCGAGCGTGCTGCCGGCGTGAACCATGGTGCCGTCGCCCAGCGCTATGGCAACGTGCCCGCTGGAACGGCCCATTTTGAACACGATGATGTCGCCGCGCCTGAGGTTGGAGAGAGACGAAACCTCTTGGTACTTGCTCACGTTGCGCCAGGTTTTTGAAGTCATATAGCCTTGGCGTATCCCGGCCTGATTGAGGCAGTAATATACGAAACCAGAGCAGTCAAAGGTGTTGGGGCCCTTGCCGCCGGAAACGTAACGGGAACCTAGCTTGCTCATGGCAACTTCGATCAAGCGATCTACACTCGCACCGTCGGAAGTATAGACGGGCGAAGAGGTAGCCGTGGGCGTATCGCCGCCGGAGGAAACGGGTGTGCTAGCCGCTTTTTTCGCGCCGTCGGAGAACAACACCGTCATGGTGTTCTTTCCTACCTTGCCATCGGAGGAAAGGGAATTGCGCTTTTGGAAAGTTCGCACGGCGTTTTCGGTATCCGAGCCGAAGTAGCCCGTAACGGAGGAGAGGTAGCCGAGTTTTTTGAGCCGGTTTTGCACGCGCTCCACGGTGTCGCCGCGCATGCCAAGGGTCATGGCGTTGGGCTGCGCGTCCGAAGACATGAGAAGATCACGCGTTTGCGGGCCAACGTAACCATCCGCAATCAGGCCGTTGAGTTCCTGAAACAGCTTCACCGCCGCTACGGTATCGCGCCCGAAGTTGCCGTCCGGCTCGGTGGTAAGGTAGCCAAGCTTAAAAAGGCGCTGCTGGAACTTCTTAACGACCTCGCTGTTTTCACCGTAGGAAACGGCGTTTGCCACAGCGTCCTCGCTGTAAAGCATTTCCTTGGTTTCGGGGCCGATCATGCCGTCTACATCGAGGCGGTTGTTCTGTTGGAATTTAGTAACGGCCGCTGTGGTATCCGTACCGAAATAGCCGGTCGCCGTTTCAATGTAACCAAGCTCGCGAAGGCGGACTTGGAGCGCCTGCACATCGTCGCCCTCGGCGCCTTCGGATACCATATAGATAAGCGCGGCGTCGCTCATGAGCGCATCGTAGGTGGTTTGCCCAACAACGCCGTCCACCGCTAGGCCGTTGCGTTTTTGGAAAAGCTCCACGGCGTTTTTGGTCATGGGGCCATAAAGGGTCGTGGGTTCATCGTAATCCATATACCCAAGGTCCATCAGCCTCAGCTGGATGTCGGGCACCTCAGGGCCTTCGTACCCCTTGTTGATGCCCATGGGCGTGGGGGTGGGAACCGGCGTGGGGGATGGTGTTGGCGTTGGCGGCGGGGTAATGAGAAGCGCGTCAGGCGTGGGGGTGACGGCGACGGAAACGTTTGCCGCAGAGGCGAGCGAATCCGCCTGTGCGCCGATCTGCGCGGCTGAGGCGGCTGGCATGGTCGTTAGGAGCGTGATAAAAAGCGTAATCACGACCGCAACAGCGATGAGAATACCCGCGGATGCGCCGATGTAGCGCACATCACGCCGTTTCAGACCGTCTTGAAATTGCGAAAAAAGCTTTTTGAACCCGCCGCCGCGCGAAAAGCGCCGCGTGCTGCGGCGAAGCTTTCGTATGGCCTCGGAAAAAATGTTTGTTCTGCGTTGCATGGAAAAACCCTCGCTTGCGGTTGCGGATCTGCTTTGCCGCGAAACCGGTGTTTGGTTTGGCTTACGGATGATTATATCATAACACATTGCCGTGGTGGTTGAACAAAACGTAAACACGCTGCATTTTTTCCGCGATTTTCACATTGTGCGGGCGGGTTTTATGTTAGAATAAGAGAAAATATCGCGTCACAGCGCGAAAAAGCGCGAACCGCGCAGAAATTTTTAAAAATCCATACAATAAATTTATTAGGAATTGAGGGTAAGTCATGTTCAAACGCAAAGACGGCACGTATTCCATTGGTAAAATTTTCGTATCGCTCGTTGTTGCTGTGCTTGTGCTGAGCGTCGTGTTCGGCAGCTTTATCGTGATCCCGGCAGGCCACACGGGTGTGGTCGTCACCTTCGGCAGCGTGAGCGAAAACGTGCTGCAGGAAGGCATTCACTTTAAAATTCCCTTTGCGCAGAACGTGGTGCAGATCGACAACCGCATCGTGAAGCTTGAGGTTTCTACCGAGGCGTTCAGCAAGGATTTGCAGACCATTTCGACCGTGCTCGCCGTGAACTACCGCATTTCAAAGAGCATGAGCTACTCCATTTATAAAGAGGTTGGCGGCGGGTTTGAGGATGTTCTCGTAATTCCGGCGGTAAACGAGGTGCTCAAGGCTGTCGTTGCGAAGTATACCGCGAGCGACCTCGTCGGTAACCGCAGCGTCGTGAGTGCAGAGCTTGACTCGCAGCTCGACGAAAAGCTTAACAGCCGCGGCATTTTCGTGGAGGATTTCAACATCATCGATTGGGACTTCTCGACCGAATACATCGCAGCGGTAGAAGCCAAGCAGGTAGCCGAGCAAAACCTCATCAAAACGCGCACCGAGCAGGAGCAGCAGACGGTAATCGCCGAGGCCGAGGCCGAGCGCCAGGTCATTACCGCAAACGCTGCTGCACAAAGCGCCCTCATTGCGGCGGAAGCCGAGGCAAAGCGCATCGTTATGGAAGCAGAAGCGCAGGCCGAAGCCAATCAGAAACTTGCGGCTTCGCTCAACGAAAGCGTGATCGAATATTTGAAGGTTCAAAGGTGGAACGGTGTGCTTCCGTATGTAACGGGCGAGGCTTCGCCGTTTGTGGACATTAGTTCCATGGTTGAGTGAGCTTGCTTTGGAGGATACTATGATCATTGTGGGAATTTGCGGCGCGAGCGGAAGCGGTAAGAGCACGCTCGCGCGTGAAATCAGGGACAGCTTAAGCTGCAATGCCATCATCATCGGGCAGGACTGCTATTATCGGGACTATTCCGACCTGCCGTTTGAAGAACGTATGCGCATCAATTACGATGAGCCGAATATCTTCAATTATGACGAGATGCTTGCGGACATCACAACATTGGGCGATGGCAAGAGCATTACAAGAAAGGGCTACGATTACGCCAACCATATGCGCGCCGACACGAAAGATGTGATTGAGGCGCCCGATGTGCTCATTGTGGAAGGCATCCACATGTTCTACGACGAGCGGCTCAAAAAAGCCATGAGCTTGAAGGTCTATATGCATGTGGATAAGGACATCTGCCTTTTACGGCGCGTCAAGCGCGACATCCGTCAGCGCGGCCGCACCATTGAAAACATCGCGACGCAGTACCTTGCCACGGTAAAGCCCATGTACGAGGAGTACATCAGCAAATACATCAACGACGCGGATTTCGCGGTGATGCGTGGCGGCAAAAACCGCATCGCTATCGACGCCATCGCCGCCTACATTTCCGCGAAGCTTCTCGCGGAACGTTTTGAACAGGAAGAGCAGGTGACATAAAAACTTGCGGGAGCAGATCGAGGGGTTTTATAAGCGGAACCGGCGTCTGATTGGCGTTGTTGCGTTTGGCATACTGTTTTACGAGCTTCTGGAGAACTTTGAGGCGATCTGGAAAGGCGCGCTTTCGGTGCTGGCTCTTTTGAAGCCTGTGTTCATCGGCATCGGGCTTGCGTTTGTGGCGAATATGCCGATGCGCTTCCTTGAAAATCGCGTGTTCAAAAAATGGAAGGCGCATAAAATCAAACGCCCCGTCTGCCTGCTTCTCGCGATGCTTTTTATTGTGTCGATCATTGCGCTTCTCATCTTCGTGCTCCTTCCCATGCTTGTGCAAAGCATCAAGCTTTTGGTGGAAAACCTTGACGAGTACATTACGGCGCTCACCAAGTGGGGCGATGGCGTATGGAAGCGGCTCAATTTGAGCGACGGCGTACAGGAAAAGGTGAATACCGCCATTCAAGGCTTTTTGAAGAACCTCGACAAAACGCTTGCGTCCGCCGCGACCGTCGCCGTGAAAATGACGGTGAACGTGGTAACAGGTGTTTTCGGCGTGCTTGTTGCGCTGATTTTCAGCGTATACGCGTTGTTTCGCAAGGAAAAACTGATCGACCAGCTCAAAAGGCTCATCCACGCGGTGTTTCGCGAAAGCGTTGCAGTACGCATCCTCGATGTGTGCGCGCGCACGAACAGCATGTTCAACCGCTATTTTTTCGGCATGATTACCGAATGCGCCATTTTGGGGACGTTGTGCTTCATCGGTATGCAGATCTTCGGTTTTCCGTATCCGCTTCTTATCAGCTTCATGGTGGGCATCACACAGCTGGCGCCCATCATCGGCCCTTGGGCGAGCGGCATTTTGGGCGCGTTCATCATTTTGATGGTGGACCCTTCCAAAGCGCTTTGGTTCATTGTGTTTATCATAGCCGTGCAGCAAATTGAGGAAAACCTGTTTTACCCGCGCGTGGTGGGAAATGCCGTAGGGCTTAGCGGCATGTGGGTGATCATCGCCATGCTTTTATTCGGCGGGCTTTTCGGCATCACGGGCATCGTGCTTGCGGTACCCGTGATGGCGGTGCTTTATACGCTGCTTTCCGACTGGGTAAAGGAGCGCATCCGCCAAAAAGAAGCGGAAAAAAACCCTCAAACGAGTGGCGAACCGCCGCAGGCATAGAACAAAACTCAAAAATACAAAAAGGAGCGCCTGTAAAAGGCGCTCCTTTGACTGTCGAAAAACCTTTTTAGGGGTTGGGGGGACGCAGCCCACAGAGGTTAAGTTCGCGAGTGGCGACATGTGCGGCGCGAGCGAAAAGCCTTGCGCTGCAAGGCTTTCTTTGCAGGAAGTAACGTCCGCGAGTTTACGAGCAGGTGCTTCCTGAAACCTTCAAAAAAGTGATGTAGTCACTTTTTTGAAACGATGAGGAGCGCCTGTGAAAGGCGCTCCTTTTTCTAGATAAGAAAAGGGTTAGCTTACTCTGCCGCCAGCGCAAGGATAGCATCCGCCATCATTTTGGTGTTGAACATCAAGTCCTCAATGCTGATGAACTCGTTTGGCATATGTACGGGGCTTTCCACACCCGGGCGTTCGCAGCCAAACGCCACGGCGTTGGGAATGGCGCGTGCGTAGGTGCCGCCGCCGATTTTAAGCGGGGGCAGATATTCGCCTGCGCGTTGCTCATAAACCGTTAAAAGCTTCTTCACAAGCTCGCTTTCGGGGTCAACATAGTGGCCCGCAGTGTACGCGTGCGAATCGGGAACAATGCCCGCACGCGCAAAATGCGCGTTGAGCGTGTCGACAATGTGCTTTTCGGGCAGGGAAATCGGTGCGCGAATGTCGAGCGTCAGCTCGGAAATGCCGTTTTCATCCCAATGCGCCACGGCCACGTTAAGGGTGAGCGCACCCGAGTCGTCGGCGGATTCAAGACCGGCGCTCCTGCCGTTGGTTTCGAGCTTAAAGATGTCGCGAAGCCCTGCGATGGTGGTGGCGTCCTCGCCTTCGAGAGGGAGCTTGGAGAGAAGGTCGATAAGAGCCAGCAGCGCGTTTTTGCCCTGCTCAGGCATGGAGGCGTGCGCGCTCAGACCGGTTACGGTAATTTCGGAGGCATCGCTGCCGCGCTCAACCGCCTCGCAGGTGAAAACGCTGCCACAGGAATAGGCGTCTACCACGGCCAATACGCGCGAAACAGGCAAGGGAACGATGGCGGTAGCCAAGCCGGGAACCACGTTGGGGCGCGTACCGGCTTCGATTTTAAGCTTCGAGGCGAACTCCTTTTTGTAGCTGCCGCGGAAAATGGCTTTTTCCGAGTTGACAAGGGGGTATTCCGCATCGGGCGAAAAGGCGAGCTCGGGCATTGGCTCGTGCGCTTTGTAATGCGCCATGCACTGCCAGCCGCTTTCCTCATCGCAGCCCAAAAGTACGCGCACCTTGCGTTTAAGCGGAATGCCGCAATCCTTGATGGCCGCAAGCGCGTACAGCGTGGCAATGGCGGGGCCTTTGTCGTCGAGCGTGCCGCGGCCGTAAATTTTATCGTCCGCAATCACCGCTCCGTAAGGAGGGTATTTCCAGCCTGTTCCTTCGGGTACCACATCGAGGTGGCACATAACGCCAAGGGTCTCGCTGCCCGAGCCAAAGTCGGCATAGCCGATGTAGCCATCCATATCCTTTGTGGAAAAGCCGAAACTTTTAGCGAGATCAAGCGTTTCCGTAAGGCACTTTTTCACCTCTGCCCCAAAGGGCGCGCCCGGTGCTGGAGCTTCCTCCACACTTTTGGCCTGTACGCATTTTTGCAAAGACGCGATGATGGAGCTTTTGTGGTCGTCGATCCATTGATCCACGGCAGGATTCATGCGGGTACCTCCTTACTCTGCTTGTGTTCGTGTATGGTGGGCGGGTATGCGCGCCCGCTTGAAAAAGGGAAAAATCTGCTTCTATCATAAGCCAAAACGCGCGCTTTTGCAACGAAAGCAATGCGGCAAAAAAACCGTAAAATTCGCCGCGTTTTGAAACAAAAAAGGCGGGATTTCCCGCCTTTTTTGTTTAAGGAAGCGTGTGATGAAGCTCGCAAATCGATCAGTTGAGCGAACCGAAGCCGCGGCCGAGCACCTCTTTGGTTTCGATTATGGAGAAAAGTGCGGTTTCGTCCACGGTTTTTACGATGCGCTTGGCGGCGGAAAGCTGCGAGGTTTTTAAAATGATGTACACGAGCTTTCGCGGTTGTCCGGTGTATGCGCCCTCGGCGGGAATGTAGGTAACGCCGCGGTGAAGCTCGGAGATCACCATGGGGGCGATTTCCTCCCATTTGTCGGAGATGATGAACACCGTCACCGTGCGGTTGAGCCCAACGATGGCCGCGTTGAACGCGATGTTTGCCACAAACATGGCGAGCATGGACATGAGCGCGAGCTCAAGCCCACTCACCGCGGCAAGCACACCCATGATGACAGTGTTGTATAAAATGGAAAACGTGCCCATGGGAATGGAGTGTTTGCGGCTTACGACTGCGGCGATCACGTCCATACCGCCCATGGTCGCGTCGCGCCGTACGACGGGCGCGGCCGTAATGCCCACGATCGCGGAGCCGGCGAGGGCGCTGATGATGGGGTTTTCTATGCCGAAGTCTACGCCACGCGTCAGGGCGAGCGCAACGGAAAACAACACTGTGGCCACAAGGCTGAACAGCACGAACTTAAGGTTTAGCGACCGCCACCCCACGATGCACACGGGGATGTTAAGCACGATGATGACAACCCATGAGGGTAGACCAAACACGTATTCTAAAAGCAGTGCTACACCCGTAATACCGCCCGAAAGAAAGTGGTGCGGCACATAAAAGCCGTTGATGGCGACCGCCTGCACCAAGCTGACCGCGGCGATCAGCAGAAGCGTCAGCATATCTTCTTTGAAATTTAGTTTAAGACCTATATTTTTCTTTTCTGCGGGCATAACGTTGCCTCCTCGCTTCGATATTCATCCAGTCAATATATTACATCATAGCCTAAAAAAGATACAAGCGGACTCTTTTTACGGTGCACGTACCTTTCTCTGCGAAAGCCATGTTTTTAAGAAAAGCAAAACGCCGCGCAAAACGGCGGCGTTCGGCTTTTAAAACAAACCGGTCACTCCGTCTTTTCATGCAACAAACAGCTGTTTACACCCACCATTTTTTCCACCGGCATTGTAAAGCAGATGCCGTTTACGGGAGAATCGACCCCCGCTTTTTCCTTGATGGCCGCAATCACCTTTTCGGCGGTTTCCTTATCCACAAGGCAAAGCACCAGTTCTTTTTCGGTATCCACCGAAATGCCCATGATGGACTTGTGAATGGAGCCGAAGCCGCGCGCGTTCATAATGGTAGCGCCGCGTGCGCCCGCTTCCCGGGCGACCTCAATGGCATCCTCGGCAAAACCCGCATTGATAACGATGAACAACGCTCTTATGTTCCCGCTTTTTTCCATAATCATATCCTCCCGACCGTTATACCGAAAGCTTATCCACACGGATGGTAAAGGCGATTCCCGTGTTGGGCTTGTCGAAGTGGAACTTCGTAACTAGCATGTCGAATATGCCGTCGGTTTTGTCACCCGCCAACAGGCAGGTAACCACTATTTTGTTCTCCTCCGGTATTAAGCCGAGCATATCCTTCAGATAACCGGCTTTTACGGAACCTTTACCGTACACAACGTTGATAAGCCGCCCTCCCGCTTCGGATAGGGCTTGTAACAATTCTTCTTTTTGCTTTCTTCCGGCGATCAATACCAAAAAAACGATGCCGCCGCAAGGGTTAGTGTTCACTCTTAAGTACCTCCGCAAGTGCTGCCGGCTCACCGGCGTCTTGCCGCAAAGCACCGGTTTCTCCGGCGGTAGCGGCGTCGCTTGTGGGAACATCCCCCGTTTGGGCTGCTGCTGCGTCCGCCTCACCAGGGGACACGGGCACGCTTTCAAAAGCAGGGGGTGCAGAGAGAGCTTGCTCTTGTGTTTCGGGCAAAGCGGAGGGATCTTCCTGCCGTTCGATCAAAACGGGTTGAGCCTCAAACAACTCCTCATCGTCCAACGGGACTTCGCCGCTGTGTTCGGCGAGGGAGGCGAGCTCCTCAAATTCAGAAATTTCGGCATCTTTCAAGGCTTTCAGGGCTTTCTTGCGCCGAACGTCATAGATTATACCCAATGCCTGTACAGTAATCAAGGGGGTCACGGAAATAAAGGCAATGATGCCAAAACCGTTGGTCAAAACGGATTGCGCACCGGTCGTAGACCTAGCGGCAACGGCCTGCGCAGCGCCAAGTGTGAGAGGGGTAAGGAAGGCCGAGGTGAGTGCACCGCCAGTAACCCCGCCCGAATCGAACGCAAGGCCTACAAAAAGTTTTGAGGTAAACGGCATCATCAAAAGCGCAATGGCATAAAGCGGCGCGAGGAACCATAAAATGTTGATCTCGGTGAGGATTTTGATCATGGAAAGAAGCGCCGCAAACCCGATGCCGATTGCAAGCGTGATGCGGATGGTCATCTTTTTGATGTGGCCGTTTGTAATTTCCTCAAGCTGTTCGCCAAGCACCGTTACCGCAGGTTCGCTCAGCGTAATGGCCACGCCAAGAACAAAGCTCACCCCAAGCAAAATGTAGGTAAAATACGCCGGGCGCGCGGGGTCAAGAAGCACTTCGCCGATGTACTTGCCTGCGAACGCAAACCCGTAGTCGATGCCTGAAAGGAAAATAAGAAGCCCCACATACACCGCCACCGTACCAAGGAGAATTTCGATGAACTCCTTCTTAGAAAGCTTGATAAGGAAAAGCTGAAACGGCAAAAACACAAGGATGATCGGCAGCAGTGCAAGCGCTACGCTACCAAGGTTCGTTGTGATAATTCCTACCATGCCTTCGTTAGCACCGGGGTTGTAAACGCCCGCGGGCGGAAGCTCGCCGCCGTAGGAAGCTTTCATAATGATGCCGTAAACAAAAAGCGCAAGGATGGGGCCTACGGAGGCAAGGCCGATGATGCCGAAGGTGTCGTCGTTGGTTTTGTGCTTGGACATTGTGGCCGAAACACCAAGGCCAAGCGCGAGGATGAACGGCACGGAAACATCGCCCGTGGTTGCACCGCTGCCGTCAAACGCGAGCGCTACAAACTGCTCCGGCACGAAAATGACCGCTGCGAACACCAAAATGTAAAGCGCCGCAAATACGGTTTTGATGTTGTAATCCTTTATAATGCGCAACAGCGCAAACCCCACGAACGCGCCGATGCCCGCACTCAGCACCCAAACGAACACCGTTTCGTTTACGCCGTTCATGATCATGTGCGTCTGCTTGGCAAGCACGGAAAGCGCGGGTTCCGCGACCGTGGCCACAAGGCCGAACAGCACACCAAAAAGGATAATAAAAAGTGCCTTTTTAAAGCGGATGAGCGAGCTCCCCACAAGCTTGCCGATGGGGAGGATGCTGAGGTCGAGCCCGCCCAAAAAGAGCGCCTGACCAAAAACCACACCAAAATAACCTATGGCGAGACGCACATAGTCGTGCGCGCTTTCCATAGGCGCGATCAAACCGCAAACCAAAAGAATAATGCCCGCGAGGGGAAGGGAGGATAAAAATACATCCTTCAGCGTGTTGAAAAACTTCATGTTTTTATTATAGCGCAAAATAAAAGCTGGCTTCAACCGTTTTTATTAGACTTTGTCGATGTTTTTTAAAAACGTAGTGAAATAATATGTATGTAGTTAATTTAAGCAGTCATTTATTTATTTGCACAAATGCCACAAAGTTTTCAAAATTTTGTGAATAATGCGTCGAAAAAGGGAAGGTTTCAAATACGTATATTTTCCTTGCTACGCGGAACAAACGCGAATAGAATAGGTATGAGGTGATTGTTTTGACCGTTTGGTATGCCATGCTTTTGGGACTTGTGCAGGGGCTTACGGAGTTTTTGCCCGTTTCAAGCTCGGGCCATCTCGTTTTGATGCAGAAGGTACTTGGGCTTGACACGCAGGCTTCGATGTTTTTTGATACCATGCTGCACCTTGGTACGCTTGTTGCGGTGTTTGCGGTTTTTTACAAACAGGTTTGGGAAATGCTGCGCCGCCCGCTTCAAAAAAAGGTGGGGCTTCTTTTGATTGCCACGGCCGTAACGGTGGTGATAGCGCTTTTGTTTGAGGATTTCATTGAGCATTCGTTTAGCGGCGCGCTGTTGGGCGTGGAGTTTTTGATTACGGCCGTCATTTTGTTTCTCACCGAGCGGCTTGCGCACGGCAAAAAAACCATCGATCATATGAGGCCGCTTGAGGCGGCGGGCGTTGGCTTGATGCAGGCCATCTCCATTTTACCCGCCGTGTCGCGCTCGGGCGCGACCATTGCGGGCAGCCGCTTCTTCGGTTTAAAAAAAGAGGATGCGGCGGAATTTTCGTTTTTGCTCTCCATTCCGGCCATTTTAGGTTCCGTTGTTTTGCAGGCGCCAGATGTTATCGAATCGGGCGTTTCCAACGAGCCGTGGGGCGCAATCTTCGCGGGTGCGCTTGTTGCGGCCGTAAGCGGTTATTTCGCCGTGCGCTTCATGCTGCGGCTCATCGTTAAAAAGAACCTTTTGGGGTTTGCGTGGTATGTAACGGCGCTCGGCGTGCTGGTGCTTTTGGATCAGCTTGTGTTTCGCGTATTCTTTTAAGCGTTGAACGGTTGTCGTTTTCCAATTCTAAATTATCGATTCGGAGGACAAGCCTGTGATTGAGCATAAGGAGAGCATTGTATACCAAATTTGGCCGCGTTCGTTTTGCGATGCAAACGGCGACGGCATCGGCGACCTCAACGGCATCCGCTCGAAGCTCGATTATCTAAAGGAGCTCGGTGTGGATATTTTATGGCTTTCGCCTGTGTACGCCTCGCCTGATACGGACTACGGCTACGACATTTCCGATTATTACACAATCCATCCGGATTTCGGCACCATGGAGGATTTTGACGTCCTTCTCGCCGAGGCGAAAGCACGTGACATCGGCATCGTGATGGATCTTGTGGCAAACCATACGTCGGACAAGCATGCGTGGTTTCAGGCTGCACTTGCCGATAAAACCTCCAAATACCGCGACTACTACATTTTCCGGCCCGGCAAAAACGGAGGCGCGCCCAACAACTGGATGTCGTTTTTCGGCGGCAGCGCATGGCAGAAGGATGAAAAAAGCGGCGAGTATTATCTCACCACCTTTACCCCCAACCAATGCGACCTCAATTGGGAAAATGAGGAGCTTCGCCGCGATGTGTACGATATGATGCGCTTCTGGCTTGAAAAGGGCGTGAAGGGCTTCCGTATGGATGTGATCAACACCATCAAGAAGCCGGCTGACTTCCCCGATAAGGACCCGCATAAAAAAGGCCTGCAATTTCCGGGTGAGTTGATTTGCGACCTCGAGGGCGTGCACGCCTTTTTAAAGGAAATGAACCGAGAGGTTTTAAAGCCTTACGACTGCTTTACGGTGGGCGAGGGCGCCATGACGGGGAAGGCCTCGGTGGCGCGCTACACCAAGCCCGAAAACGAAGAGCTTGAAATGATGTTCCAGTTCGACCTCGCGCTTTTGGGTTGCGGGGAGCTTGGAAAGTTCGACTTCCGCAAGCTTTACCGCTGGAGCATAAAAGACTTTAAGCAAACGGTAGATTCGTGGCAGCGCTCCATGCAGGAAAACGGAGGGTGGGTTGGCAACTACCTTTCCAACCATGACCAGCCGCGGCAGGTCTCTCGCTTTGGCGACGATAAGCGCTTCCGCCGCGAAAGCGCCAAGGCACTTGCTTTGTTCAACCTCACGCTTCGCGGCACGCCGTTTATTTATCAGGGTGAAGAATGCGGCATGACCAACTGCCGCATCCCCCAAAGCGAATGGAAGGATTATGAGGCCATCAACACCTTCTCGCTTTTGCAGAGCATGATGCACCTGCCAAAGTTCATCGCCCGCCGCGTAATTATGAACATGACGCGCGACAACGCCCGTACACCCGTGCAATGGAACGCGGAAAAAAACGCTGGCTTCACCACGGGCACACCATGGCTTATGGTGAACCCGAATTACAAAGAGGTCAACATCGAGGCGGAATCCCGCGCGGGCGGCGTTACGGAGTTTTATAAGAAGGCGATCGCGCTTCGAAAAGCTCACAAAGTACTCACCTACGGCGTGTACGCGCCGGTGGACTACGAAAACAAAAAGGTCATTGCCTACACGCGCACC
>JAEZGQ010000154.1 GCA_023416895.1 Bacillota bacterium
TGTACAGCGGCCAGTAGCCCGCCTCTACGGCGCGCTTGGCTTCCGCCTGCGACTTGCCCATGTTGATGCCGTGGTTGATGCAGGGCGCGTACGCAATGATCAAAGACGGTCCCTTGTAGGCTTCGGCTTCGGTAAGCGCCTTGAGCCACTGGTTCTGGTTTGCGCCCATGCTGACCTGTGCAACGTATACGTAGCCATAGCTCATGGCCATCATGCCGAGGTCCTTCTTCTTGGTGCGCTTGCCCGCCGCAGCGAACTTCGCAACCGAGCCGGTGGGGGTCGCCTTGCTGGACTGGCCGCCCGTGTTGGAGTACACTTCGGTGTCGAGCACGAGCACGTTTACATCTTCATTCATCGCCAGAACATGGTCAAGACCGCCGTAGCCGATGTCGTACGCCCAGCCGTCGCCGCCGAAAATCCAGATGGACTTCTTCACAAGCAGATCGGCATTGTCGATCACTTCTTGAGCAAGCGAACAGGCTTCGCAGGTGCAAACCTTGCCGTTCTTGAGCCACTCGGCTTCCCATTCGGTGCCGGTCAAATCTACATCTACGCCGTCCTTGCAGGCCTCGAGGAGCTTCGCGGAAGCGGCCTTGGAGCCCTCGGCATCGTTCATGTTTTCGAGCCACTCGGCACCCGCGGCCTTGATGGCATCATCCGCATACTCTACGGCGATGAGCTTCCTCACAACATCCGCAAGCTTTTCGCGCCTGTGGTTGGTGGCGAGGTTGATGCCGTAGCCGAACTCGGCGTTGTCTTCAAACAACGAGTTCGCCCATGCGGGGCCGTGGCCCTTTTCGTTGACGCAGTAGGGGCAGGTGGGAGCGCTGCCGCCATAAATGGAGGTACAGCCCGTAGCGTTTGCGATTACCATACGGTCGCCGTAAAGCTGGGTAACCGTTTTGATGTAAGGGGTTTCGCCGCAGCCTGCGCATGCGCCCGAAAACTCGAACAGGGGCTTTTTGAACTGGCTGCCCTTGACGGTTGCGGGGTTGAGCTCCACTTTCTTGTCGGAAAGCTTCTGGGCGGTTTCCCAGTTTTTCTCTTCACGCTCGAGAACGGAGGGCAGGGGAACCATGGTGAGCGCCTTGTTCTTGGCGGGGCACACATCGGCGCAGTTGCCACAGCCGGTGCAGTCGAGCGGGGAGATCTGGATGCGGAACTTATAGCCCGCAAGCTCCTTGCCCATGGCGGGAATGGTTTCAAACGTATCGGGAACCTGTTCGCCTTCGCCTACGAGGAATGGGCGGATGACCGCGTGCGGGCAAACGAGCGAGCACTGGTTACACTGGATGCAGTTTTCCTTGATCCACTGCGGTACATCCACGGCGATGCCGCGCTTTTCGTACTGCGTGGTGGCGGTGGGAACAAATCCGTCGGGCGTGAAGCTCGAAACGGGCAGCTTATCGCCGTTTTGCGCAAGCACGGGCTTGATGAAAGCGCCAAAGTACTTGTCGGTGGTGGTGGCGATGGGTGTCGCGCCCTCGGTGGTGGTCGCCCACGATTCGGGGTAGTTGATTTCCTTCAAGCCGGTGAGGCCAGCGTCGATGGCGGCGTAGTTCATTTGTACGACGGCATCGCCCTTCTTTTCGTAGGACTTCTTGGCTGCACTCTTCATGAAGGAAACGGCATCTTCCACGGGGATGATATTGGCGAGCTTGAAGAAGGCGGACTGCATGATGGTGTTGATGCGGTTGCCCATACCTACTTCACGCGCAATGGCAATCGCGTCGATGTTGTAGAACTTGAGGTGCTTTTTGGCAATGGTGTTCTTCATCGCGGCAGGCAGCTCGCATTCCATCTGCTCAAGCGTCCATTCGGAGTTGAGCAGGAACACGCCGCCCTCTTTGATGCCCTCGGCTACGTCGTAACGGGTGACGTAGGAGGGGTTATGGCAAGCCACGAAGTCCGCATGGTCGATGAGGTAGCTCGACTGAATGGGGGACTTGCCAAAGCGCAAATGCGATACCGTAAGGCCGCCGGACTTTTTGGAGTCGTAGGCGAAGTAGCCCTGCGCGTACATATCGGTATGGTCGCCGATGATCTTGATGGAGTTTTTGTTTGCACCCACGGTACCATCGGATCCGAGACCGAAGAACTTGCAGGCGATGGTGCCGTCCGGCGCGGCGTTCACAACGTCCTTCACTTCAAGCGAAGTAAAGGTTACGTCGTCGTTAATGCCCACGGTGAAGTGGTTCTTGGGCTGCGCCGCCGCAAGGTTTTCGTACACGGCCTTGACCATGGAGGGGTTGTACTCCTTGGAGCCTAAGCCGTAACGGCCGCCGATGACCTTAATGTCGGTCCTTCCGGCTTCAGCAAGCGCGGTAATGACATCCTGGTAAAGGGGCTCGCCCAAAGCGCCGGGCTCCTTGGTGCGGTCGAGCACGGAAATGCGCTTGACGCTCTTGGGAATGGCCGCAAGCAGCCTATCAGCCGCGAACGGGCGATACAGGCGCACCTTGATAAGGCCCAGTTTCGCGCCCTTTTTATTGAGGTACGAAATGGTTTCTTCGGTAACTTCTGCACCGCTGCCCATCATGATGATGACGTTCTCCGCGTCGGGCGCGCCGACATAGTCGAACAGCTTGTAGCTGCGGCCGGTGATCTTTGCGACTTCGCCCATGTAGTGCTCTACGAGCTCGGGAAGGGCGCTGTAGTATTTGTTGGCGGCTTCGCGGCCCTGGAAGTAAATATCGGGGTTCTGCGCGGTGCCGGACTGATGCGGATGCTCGGGGTTGAGCGCGCGGGCACGGAACGCCTTTACGGCTTCGGCGTCGAGAAGCTTGCCCATGTCGGCATAATCGATGGTGTTGACCTTCTGCACTTCGTGGGAGGTACGGAAGCCGTCAAAGAAATGTACGAAAGGAACGCTACCCTTGATGGCGCTCAGGTGCGCAACAAGTGCGAGGTCCATGACTTCCTGAACGGAACCTGATGCAAGCATGGCAAACCCGGTTTGGCGGGCGCTCATTACGTCGCTGTGATCGCCAAAGATGGAAAGCGCGTGTGCCGCAAGCGCGCGTGCGCTCACATGGAACACGCCCGGCAGAAGCTCGCCGGAAATTTTGTACATGTTGGGAATCATGAGGAGCAGGCCCTGCGAGGCGGTGAACGTGGTGGTCAGCGCGCCCGCTGCAAGGGAACCGTGCACGGCACCCGCCGCGCCGCCTTCCGACTGCATTTCCGCAATGCGAACCTTCTGGCCGAACAGGTTGGTTCTGCCATTGGCCGCCCACTCATCGGCCACCTCGGCCATGGGTGAGGAAGGGGTGATGGGGTAGATTGCGGCAACGTCGCTGAACGCATACGCGACGTGCGCTGCAGCGGTATTGCCGTCGATCGTCATGGTTTTTGCCATTCTATGTATCCTCCTGTTTTGTTTTAAAGCCCTATGGAACAAGTAAGAGAAACGAAACCAAGCGCGCGGCGAGCCGCGCGAGCACCTCCCAGCTCTCGAAAACGCTGCTCACGGCCTAGCTTATAAGGCCATGTCGAAGAAAAGCCCGTTTTCGGCTTGGAATCCGCTACTATTATATAAGTATGGTCTGCGAGTGTCAAGGCAAATACAGCCGTTTTGCAAGAGCTTTTCGACAAAATGAAGGAAATATTTCAACAAGGTTGCGTGCTGTTTTTTTTGCATAGGTATACCTTGCCAGGCGCTTTATAGCCATAAGTAAATTTTATGCCAATTCCTTCCTTGGGCCTGCTTTCGCGAATTTTGCACCTAGCCGCTTCCGTACAATTTTATGGCATCTTGTTAATTTTTCAACGACCAGCGTCATCTTGTTTCGCATTCTTACAAAATTTGGAAAATCTTTCTCTGACTTTGTGCCTTTGTTCGAAGAAGCGCCGTTAAAAAAATCACGGCAAAAAAAATGTGTACACTTTTGTGTACACAAACGATTGTATTCAATAAAATTTACAATTTGGCGCAATTTGTATGTTGAAAGCGCACACATCCTGTATTATAGTTATACAAGGAAATCCTTTTCCGATCATTGATTAGGAGAAAAAATTATGCCTGCCAAAATGAAAATTCGTTCTGCCTATGCCTCGCTCCCCTCTGCGGAACGCAAGGTTGCGGATTTTATCCTGCAAAATCCCGAAAAAGCCTCTCTCATGGTCATCAACGAAATCGCCGAGGCCTCGGGCGTTAGCGTACCGTCCGTAACGCGTTTGGCGAAAAAACTCGGTTACAAAGGCTTCCTTGATTTCCGCGTCGCGCTCGCCTCGGGCAATTCTTCGCTCGACTCTCTTAAGAGCGATCCCGTTCAGCCCGGCGATCCCGACAACGTCGTTGTCGACAAAGTGTTTCTTGCTTACATGCGTGCCATTGAGGATACCTTAAAGGCCCTCGATCGCGAAAAGCTTTCAGAGCTTGCCGATCACATCCTTGCAGCAAAGCGTATTTTTATTTTCGGAACCTCTATTTCCGCTATGCTCGCAAAAGACCTTGTGATGCACCTCAATCTTTCGGGCTACGATGCCATCGACGTAAACGACCCCGTTGTAATGGAGCTTTACGCCAAGCGTTTCTCGCCAAGCGATGTGTTCTTGGGTATCTCCCGCAGCGGCCGCACCAAACTTCTTCTTGATTCGCTCAAGGCTGCGAAGCAAAAGGGTGCCTACTGCGCGTTTATCAGCAACTATGTAAACTCCCCCGCATCAGCGCTTGCCGATTCGTTCTTCTGCACCTCGCGCGTTGACGATGTAAAAACCATTGTCGGCCGCGAAACCAACGTTTCCATGTATACGCTTGTGGGCGCGCTTTTGGTGTTGCTTGCACGCAAAAGGCCAGAAACCATCATTGACTGACGTTGCTTTTTAAAAGCGTAACGGCGTATGCCGCGCGGCTCGCGCCGCGCGGCATCTTTGTTTTCCTTTGGCCATCCTTGCGGCTGTTCGCCAAAAGTGGTATACTTTTTACAATGTATACTTGCTTTCTTAGTAAAAGCGGTACTTTTTCAAGGGCGTGGCAACATGATTTTTTCCGATTACCATACCCATACGGTCTACAGCCACGGCACGGGCAGCTGCGAGCAAAACGTCCTTGCCGCAATTGAACGCGGGCTTTCGCGCATCGCCATCAGCGAGCACGGTCCCGCGCATCTTTTTTACGGAGTACGAAATGAGCGGCTGCGTGCGTTACGCCGGGAGGTTGACAGCCTCGCCTGCCGTTACGCAAACGATATAGAAGTGTTGTTGGGTCTCGAATGCAACTTGACCGACTTTGGCGAATGCGACGCACCTGACGACGCACCCGCCATGTGCGACGTACTGCTTCTGGCCTTTCATAAGGGCGTGCTTTTAAAAAGCCCCTTCATGCGCCGTCTCGGCGGGGAGGCTTTCGGTCTCACAAAAAACGACCCCATAAAAACCGCACAGGCACTTTTAACCGCCGCCGAAAAATACCGCATTACTGCGTTTTCGCACCCGGGACTTTATGTAAAAAGCGACATCGCCACCCTTGCAAAAGGCGCCTCGGAACTTGGTGTGCTTCTTGAAATCAACGGCGCACGCGTCACCATGAGCAAGGAAGAACTACAGCTTGCCAACGAACTTGGCGCAAACTTCCTCATCGGCAGCGATGCGCATAAGCCAAAGAATGTGGGCAACTTCACACTTGCACTCGATGCTGCGCGCGAAGCCGGGGTGATCGACGGCGTGCTCAACTACGTGCCGGATCTTCCGGCGCCTATCTTTTTGCCGGGCTATGCTTCCGAAGTGCGCGGCGTTGGCGCCGAAAGCTGAAGGCCACGCGTTTGCTATTATACGTCAAACTTCCCAGCGTGGGTTTTACCTTTTCCGCAACAACAAAGCACCTTCGATTTTTCGAAGGTGCCTTTTTATCGTCGTTTTCGTATGGATCAGAAAAAGCAAATCCGCTTAATATGCGGGAAAATTTCGCTATTTGATGATGCCGTTTTCGTACACCGGCACAACGTCGGTCAAGTCCTGTTTGAAGCAGAACTCCACGTCCTTCTCAAAGCCCATTTTCTGAAGATAAGCATAGTGTTTGGTCATGGAAAGGTCTGCCCGACCGCTGAGCCAGTCCGCATAGATCATGCTGCAAATTAATGTAAGGTCGCTCATTTCAAGTGGCGTGGAAGCGTTTCGAACAAGCGCATCCGCAATGGCACCCGCAGCGCAAATGTCGTCCGCCGAGACGAGGCCTTCGGTGCCCGCGCACGCAATGATAATGTCCTCCCCGAGCGAAAGCGCCTTTTTTGCCACGGCAGTGCGGTTGATCATACCGCCGATCAAAACATGTTTTGCGTCCTGCACGGCATGGATGGCAACGGTACCGTTGGTGGTGCTGAACACGACGCTCTTCCCGGCCACGTTTTCAGGCGAAAACTCAAACGGAGAATTGCCGAGTGCAAACCCGTTGATTTTAAAGCCACCCTTTTCGCCCGCAAGCACGCAACCGCCGCCAAGCCTTGAGGAGATGGCAACTGCGCTTCCCGCGTCTGTGGACGGAACCACCTGGTTTGCACCGTTTTTGATGGCGCAGATGATGCTGGTGGTTGCCCTGAGCACGTCCACAACAATTACGGTTTTGTTGGCGAGGCTATTGCTTGCCACCTTTACCGTGTGGGAAAACGTATCGACCCGCATGAAACTCCTCCTTGAAGGGATCGGCAGAACGAAACATCCGAGTTTCCCTTTTCTTGTATTTTAGCAAAACAGCTTGGTTTTTGCAACTGTGGTTGCGCTGTTTCGACGCACACACCTTTTTGTCCCGTTATTTTTTTACATTTCGCCGTGGGTACTGCTTTTTCTTTGTGGCGAGGGTAATCCATCCTATTCTTCCCCGCGATGCAAGGAGGTTTACCTCTCACTCATTTTTTGTGAGAGGTTGCCGTTTGCTTTCGCATACATCTTATTCTCCCCACACTGGCCACTTTCATGAAGTTTTCTTTTTGATTTTGGCGTTCTTTTTATGCGAATGCCGCATACGCAAACAGAAGTGCTGCAGCTGTGCCCACAACGCCCGCAATCAGAGCAACCGGCACCGTGTAACGTGTTTTGGTAACGCCAACCGCACCGAAATAAAGTGCGATGGTATAAAAAATGGTTTCCGTAGAGCCGAGCATGACCGATGCCGCATAACCTAAAAACGAGTCCACACCGTAGGTGTCGAATACATCTTTCAAAAGCGCCATGGAAGCGGTTCCGGAAAACGGGCGCAGCACAAACAGCGGCACGAGCTCCCGCTTTAGTCCTACGGCTTCGAAGGCGGGTGCAACAAAATTTACAAACACCGCAAGCGCGCCCGACGCACGAAGCACCGTGAGCGCCGCCATCATCGCCGCCATAGGGGGAAGCACCTGCAAAAGCATGGGAAGCGCTTCCTTGGCGCCCGTAATAAACGCCCCGTAAACATCCGTTTTTTTGAGGAAGGCGTAAACGAGAAGCGCAAGGATGAGTGCCGGTATAAGGTAGCTCATCGTTTTCTCAACATCCGCGCAAGCAAAAAGGCTACAAAAAACGCCAACGCGGAAGAAACAAGCGTTGGCAGAACCACCGCGTAAACGTCCTGCGAGCCGTACACCGCGCGCATCGCGAGGACATTGGTAGGCAAAAGCTCTATGGCGGCGGCGTTAAGGCACAAAAACATGCACATATCATGCGTGGCAACCCCTTTTTGTGCGTTTGTTTTTTCGAATTCGTGCATGGCTTTGAGCCCAAAAGGCGTGGCTGCGCTACCGAGGCCGAAAAAATTCGCCGCAAGGTTGAGCGTTACCGGAGCGACCGCTTGCGGCGAATCTGGAAACAGCCCTTTAAACACGGGTTTCACCGCGCGCGAGAGCGAATCCACAAGCCCTGCCTCCTTGGCCACGTTCATAAGCCCCATCCACAGCATATACGCGCCCATCAACGAGAGGCAAAGCGTTACCGCATCCGACATGCCGGTAACGAGTGCATCCGCAGCTCCCCCGGGGTCGCCGTTGAGCGCGCCAGCGATTAGCC